>DASPGQ010000484.1 GCA_035620555.1 Vicinamibacteria bacterium | reverse complement strand
CGTGACCGGCTCCCGGTAGTCGACTTCGTCGAAGAATCCGCGAAGTCCTTCCGCTGGTCGGAACTGTCCGATCCGAGCCCTCAGAGCGGCATCCATGTAGTCGCGCACCGAGACGATTTCCTCCTGCTCGAGAAACGTCATGTACTCGGTGACCGCCGCGTTGAAGCGGCGGTCGTACTCCTCGGCCGTCGCAACCCGCGTCATCTGCGGAAGCTTGCGGTTTTTGTGCTCTTCGAGCCTCAAGGTCGAATGGGCTCGCGCCAGCTCGCGGCGCATGATCGTCACCTGTTCCTCCCAGGAATAGGGGACGAGGTGAACGTGCTGTGCGTACCAGGTGTAGTTGTCGATCCCGACGCCCGAGGGACCCGTCTTCGAGGGAGCCTCGCGCTCGAGCCAGGCACGAAACTCATCGGTAGCGGCGCGCGCTCTCTCGATCGCGCGATCGAGCTCGTCGCTCGTCCCCGCCACCCGGCGGGCGAGGGCGAGGAGGTCGGCGCTCTGACCCTCCATGCTGCCAATGCCCATCTTCCAGAGATCGCGGGCGTTTTCGACGAGATTTCCGCGGGCCTGCTCGAGCATCGGCGGAATGGTTCGGAGCCGAGAGGCCAGCTCGGCCGCGCTCTCGGCATCGAGCGGGTAATCGTACGTCCAGAGGTCGATCCACCCGTGCACGACCGGGCCCTCGTGCGCCGGCACGTCGCTTTGGCCGGGGAAGATCATGGTATAGAACGCCGGGTTTTTGGCCCACGGTCTGCGTACGCGATGGTCGAAGTCGAGTCCGTTCATTTCCGCCATCACCAGTTGGTAATCGATCCGCTGCGCAACCGGCCAACCGCTCGTGTCGATCGCTTCGAGCCGGCGACGAAAGGTCGTGAGCTCGTCGTGCTGGGCCGCCATGGCGGCGGCCGAGTAATCGGGGACACCGTCGACGAGCTTCGGCTTTTCGAACGCCCGCCACTCGTGGAACAGCGTGACCAGATCGTCGTAGCTCGCGGTCGAAGCGCGCGTCGTCTCGATCGCGTAGTAGGTTGGAACCAGAGTGGTGGCGAGGAAGAGCGTTGCGAAGGTAAGTCCTCTACGAGTCAGTTGGGGCATAAAATTGGACCTCCAGCGATTTCGTCCGTCGATCCTTTTTCGCGGCGCCCGCGGGTGTCAAATCGGGCGCAGTGCTAGAATGCCTCATCGGCCATCATGAACGAGTGGGATGAGCGGGATTTTCGTCCCGAAGACGACGAGGACGAGGTTTACGAGGACGGCGTTTACGAGATTGCGTCGACTCCCGAGCCCCCTTCCGCTTCGTTCGCCTGGACGATCTGGGCAGCGGTCGTGCTCATCGTCGTTACCGGAGCCATCTACCTTTATCAGAGGCTGAGGCCGCCGGAGACCCCGACGCCCGATCGGGCTCAGGTCGAGGACAGGGTCGCGGGGCCCGAGACGCCCGCGGATGAGACGGCCGTTTCCGAGGCGCCCTTGCCGCCGCTACCCGCGCTCGCGGAGAGCGATGATTTCGTTCGCGGTCTTCTCGGTGCTCTCACCAGCCATCCTTCCCTGACGGCGTTCTTCGTGGACGAAAGTCTGATCCGCAAGGCGGTCGCCGTCATCGTGAACGTGTCCGAGGGGGAGGATCCGGCGCGGCACTTCCGACACCTTGCCCCCGAGGAGCCGTTCGAGGTCGTTCGAAGACGTGAGGCTCTCTACGTGGACCCGTTGAGCTATCGTCGTTACGACGCAATCGCCGCGGGCATCGCGTCGCTCGACGCGGCGCGGGTCGCCGAGCTCACCCGGAGACTCGAGCCGCTTCTGGTCGAGGCCTACCGCGAGCTGGGATATCTCGAGAAACCCTTCGACCAGACGCTGAGTCAGGCCATCGGCGCTCTGCTGAGCACGCCGGTCGTCGAGGGCCGGATCGAGGTCCATGCGGTGAGCGTCAACTACGCCTTTTCCGATCCGACTCTGGAGCGCCTCCAGCCGGCCCAGAAGCTGCTGCTGCGGACCGGCCCGCAGAACGTGGGTTCGATTCAGTCGAAGCTTCGGGAAATCGCGGACGCTCTCGCCCCGGCGCACTGAACGGGGGAGAAACCACACACCCGTGGGTCAAACGGGGACGACGGCGATCACGGCGGGAAAAGGCGCGCGCCGGCGATAATGGAGTCCTCGGTTCAAACAAAACAATCTCTGACACCCCTTCGTCACCAACGGTAAGGCAACGATGAAAACGGTACTGGATTTGATTGGCGAGTACGCAAAGCTCAACGACGCGAAGATCCGACGAGGCGGCCACCTGGTGCCGTCGAGCGAGAAACGGTGGGAGGAGCTGAAGAGCTTCTACGATCTGCTGATGTCCCACACGAGTCTCGCGGGCGGATCGGTGAACCGGTGGTCGTCGGCCATCGACGTTCTCATCAAGGTCGATGCGCGGGAGCGGCTCCGTGTGCCTATCGAGAAGGAGTTCCTCTTCGAGGTCGATGGCGAGCTTCACAAGGGCTTTGCCGTGAACATCAGCCTCGGCGGCATCTACGTCGCCTCGAGTCACCGGGCTCCCGTCGGCAAGAGGGTCTCGTTGTATCTCTCGCAAAACGATGCGCGGGAGCAAGCGCCCCTCGAGACACGGGGCATCGTCGTCTGGGTCTCCAATCGCGGAGTCGCGGACGCGTTCTTGCCTCCCGGCATGGGGATTCGCTTCACCGACAAGAGGGACACCGTGGAAGACCTTCTGGACGGTATGGTCGTCGACGCCCTCGTGCGCCACCTCTCCGGTCTGGATGTCCACTCGCTCGCTCCGGACATCTTTCTGACGCAGCAGGTCGAGCTTTAGCCGCCGTAGCCTTGGCGAAGGCGGCTAGATCCCGGGATAGGGGTCGGGCAGGATGTGGACGAAAGCTCCCAGATAGCGCCAGTCCGTCTCCCCGCGACGATCCAGGAGGGGAACGGATCCCGTCTCGGTTCGAATCGCCACCAGGTAGCAGTAGCTCCGGTGACCAAAGTCCTCGTAGGGGAACGGACGTCCGGCGGGAAGCTCCAGGATCTCTTTCATTCCCGGGGAAAGCTCCAGGGCCTCGCATCCGCCGGGAACGCACACCCGAACGCGGTTCGCCTTCGACGCCACGTTCGTCACCCGCACGATGATTTTCTCGAGCTCGAACCGGGTTCGAACCACGACTTCGGCTTCCGTGCCGCCCTTCACGTGAAATCCCAGCCCTCCGGGCGCTCTTCGCTCGCGACCCCAGGTGTTGTTGTCGAGGAAATAGCCCAGGTAGCCGTCGTCGAAGCGCTGGCGGAATTTCTCGGGGTCGTTGTTGGTGGGGAGATCGTTGATGAGCGAAAGCTCCGGCGGGAGCCACTTGAAGACTCCCTGGGTGGCGTGCTCACCTGGTCTCCGGCCCGCCTCGAAAGGCGACACGAGGATCGTCGTGAGGAACACGGCAGCGACGGCCCATGACATCACTGCGGGAGCCATCAGGCGACCGGTGCCGGACAGCAAGAAGAAAAAGAGGGGGAAGATGTTCAAGAAGTAGCGGTTTCCCAGCGTTCCGCCACCGCCGAAGTAGTTGACCGGCATCCAGACGATGAACAGCAGGCAGCCCACGATCGCGGTCGCGAGAACCAGCCACTGGTAGGGTCGTTTGTTCCGTGACGCCAGAAAGAGGATCACGGCGGCCACCGCTGGGAAACAGTAGACCGCGACCCCCGAGAATCGGCCGATCACGTAGAAGTACAGATCGTGAAGGACGATGTCCCACGGCTGGTAGGTATAGATCTCGCTCGTGACCTTGGGAAGCCCGGTGTTCTCGAACGTCCAATCGGCCTGCTGATAAGGGTATCGGCCCCCGAAGGTCTTCCGTTCTCCACCTTGATAGTTCATCTCGCCGGTGACGCCGAACTGGACGAGGAACAAGCCCCCAACAACCAGAGCGAAAGCTCCGCCGGTGACGACGGCGCGCTTCCACTGCCGGCGGAAGACGTGGAGCGCTACCAGCGGGAGAACGAGAAGAATGTTGCTCAACTTCGAGTAGGTGGCGGCACCGAAGAGCCCGGCGGCGATCGCATCCGAGAGCGCGCCGGAAAGAAAACGCGGAGCTCCTTCGGCGCGCTCCTTGTAGAGCCAGAAGAAGGCCCCGAGAAAAACGAGGCAGAGGTTGAACAGCTCCGGGGTCAGCCAGACGAAGTAGGCGGGCACGACCGAGGCGGCGAAAAAGGTGACGGCCATCGTGAGCGCGGGGGTCTTGGAGCCCCCGGCGACGAGGAAGAAGTAGGCCGCAGCCAGCACCGAGCTCACGAGAAGCGCGTGAAACAGCAGGAGGCCGTTCGTCCCGAAGAGTCGCACCAGAGGGGCCGCGGACAATGAGTAAAGGAAAGCCTTGGCAAAATAGAGCTCGTCGGTCAGAGGACCACGGCTCACCAGGAAGGGGATCTTCGACGTGAGCGCGGGGTCGACCTCGCGACCCCGCTTCAGGAAGATTCCCGAAGGCCCGTTGCGGAACTCACGGTAGACGCGCTCCAGGTCCTCGCGCGCGAACCGCAGATCGGAGTCGAACGCCAGGCTGTGGGCCATGGTGTAGTACGTCGCGGCGTCGCTCCAGAAAGCGCCCGCAGCCCTCGGATAATCGACCGTCAGGGCGAAGCCCGACAGGACTAGGCCGACGATGCCGATGAGGGCAAGAGGCCCTCGATGCTCACGCATGTCGCACGATGACGGCTTAGGCCGGCGTCAAGAGGGCGAGGGCGAACCAGCTCCTCTCGTCGGTGAAGAGCTCCGCCACCTCGAAGCCCGAGATTCGGGCCAGGCTCGCGATCCGTTCCCGGGTGTATTTGTACGAGCTTTCGGTGTGGATCGTCTCGGCAGTCCGGAACCGGTATTGCCGCCCGAGAGCGGCGATGTTCACCTCGTGCTCCCGTGAGGAAACGAGGTGCATCTCGATGCGGCTCGCTTCCGCGTTGAAGAAGGCACGATGGGAGAACCGACCGAGGTCGAAATCACCACCCAGCTCGCGGTTGATGCGTCGCAGGATGTTGAGATTGAACTCGGCGGTGACTCCTTCGGCGTCGTTGTAAGCGGCGTTCAAGATCGAGACATCCTTCACCAGATCGAATCCTACGAGAAACGCGTCTCCCTCGTCGAGCCGATTTCGGACCCGCGAGAGAAAACGAGCGTCGGCGGGAGGCTCCAGGTTACCGATGCTCGAACCGAGAAAGAGCACGAGCATGCGGTCAGGGGTCTCGGCGTCCTTGCCGACGAGGTCACTGGCTCTCTGGAGTCCGGATTCGTACTGCGACGCAATCGGCGTCACCTCGAGCTCGGGATAAGCCTCACCCAGCTTCGAGGCGGTCTGGCCGAGGATGCCCGGAGAGATGTCGATCGGCAGATAGGTGAGCTCGTCACGATTTCTCAAAAGGCTCTCGAGGAGAATTCTCGTCTTGGTCGAGCTACCACTGCCGAGCTCCACCAGACTCAAGTTTCTTCCCATCAAACGGCCGATGCGAGGCGCGTTCTCCCGGAGGATCGCCGCTTCGGTGCGGGTGGGATAGTACTCGGGAAGCTCCGTTACCCGCTCGAACAAACGCGAGCCCCGGTCGTCGTAGAAGTACTTCGCCAATAGGTACTTGGGGTCAGTGCCGAGCCCGATGGCGACGTCCTGGGCAAACTCCCCTTCGAGAAGTTGTTCGGCCGGCTGGAGCATCGCCACATTATAGGTGGATGCGCCGAGCGCTCCAAAGTTTCACCTCCTCGGCGCCTCGTGCTAGACTCCGCCGCGGAATGAGCGCCACCCAGAGCCTCGACGACGTTCGTCGATACTGGAACGAGTACGTGAACGACATCGAAGTGACGGAGCTCCCCGTGGGCTCCCCGGAGTTTTTCGATGCGCTCGAGAAGTACCGATACGAGAAGATCGACTATCTGCTCGATTACGTCGATTTTCCGCGATACCGCGGCAAGAAGGTCCTGGAGATCGGCTGCGGTGCCGGAATCGACCTCATCCAGTTCGCTCGTGCGGGCGCGGAGGTCTCGGCTCGAGATCTCACCGAGAACGCGGTCCACCTCGCCAGGAAGAACCTCGCGCGCGAGGGCTACTCGGGCGATATCGAGCAGGGCAACGCCGAGGCGCTCGATTTTCCCGACGATACGTTCGACGTCGTGTACTCTCACGGTGTGCTTCATCACACCGTGGACACGGTGAAGGCCATCTCGGAGGTCCACCGCGTGCTCAAGTCGGGAGGTGAGGCGATCATCATGCTCTACAACCGCATCTCCTGGTTCAACTTCGTCGCCGTCTTGTCCGGGACCAACGTGGAGCACGCGAAGAAGGACGCGCCCATCATCCGAAAATACACGACCGGCGAGTGCCGGAAGCTCTTCTCTCGTTTCCGCGACGTGCGCATCCACGTCGACCGCTTTCCCAAGAAGACGGTGAAATTCGACAACTTCTTTGCCAGGCTCAACAACACCCTCCTCGTTCCTTTCTTCGAGCACCTTCCCGACGCCGTTCGGAGACCCTTCGGATGGCACATCATGATACGAGCGACCAAATAGGCAGTCTCGACTCCCGCGGCGTCGCGGTTCCCTTGTTGGCGCTCGCCGTTACCGTCTCGCTTTCGGCCGCGCTCTTCGAGTCCTTCACCCACGCGGTCCTGTTCTTCGTGATGCTTGGCGTCTTCTCGCTTCCGGGGCTACCCGTTGCCCGCCTCTGGTTCAGCGGAGTGGAGGCCTGGTTGGTGGGCGCGGCGCTCGGTTATCTCGCGAGCTCCCTTGCGGCGAGTGTCCTCGTCACCTTCGAGCTCCTTCATCCCCTCGCCCTGCTCCTTTGCTCGGCCGCGCTCTTCGTCCTCGC
Source organism: Vicinamibacteria bacterium (assembly GCA_035620555.1). Taxonomy (NCBI): domain Bacteria; kingdom Pseudomonadati; phylum Acidobacteriota; class Vicinamibacteria; species Vicinamibacteria bacterium. The sequence goes on along the minus strand of DASPGQ010000484.1, from coordinate 9,273 downwards.
CCGGAGCGTTTTTCGACCCCTTGAGCAGGAGAGATCTCGACGAGAGCTTCCGTGGGTGGCGGCCTGCTTCGTCGCCGTCGGACTTCTGGTCGCGCTCCCCTACTCGCACGTGGGGACCGAGGTTCCGGAAGGGTTCGCCTACCGCGCTTATTTCAGCGCCGACCTCATGACTCATCTTTCCGTCGTCTCCGAGCTGCAAAAGGGTGCCTTTCCTCCGGTGAATCCCTTCTATGCGGGCGACTTCCTTGCTTACTACTGGCTCTTCTTCATTTTTCCCGCCGCGGTCGGGGAATGGACGTCGAGCCAGGGGGCGCTCCTCTCCCTCGCTCTCGCGTCGGGCCAGTTGTTTGCGGGACTCCTGTTCTGCGCGATGCGGCGGGCCGGCCTCCCTCGTTCCCGAGCGTTTCTCGCGACGCTGGTTGCGATCGCCGCCGCGAGCTTCGACGGCGTTCTCGTCCTCTTGTCCCCTGGGGCCTGGACGAATTCGAATGTGGACGCCTTCGGTCGATGGGCGCTCGAGTCCACCTCTCTCGACGGACTCCATCGTTCGATTCTCTATACGCCCCAGCACCTCTTCAGTTACAGCCTCCTCGTGATTCTGATCGCGCTCGTCCTCGAAGGAAAGCCTCGAGACCGAAGGGCCGCGGTTCTCTGCGGAATCCTCCTGGGCGGAATGGCGGGAACGAGCATCGTGTCAGCGATGCTCGCGGGACCCTGGCTCGTACTCCTGCTCCTCCTCCGGAAGGAGAGCTTCAGGGAATTTCTCGTCCTTTCGGGAACGGCGACAACCGTTGCCCTCCTGTTTTTCGGCTGGTATTTTGCCATCGGATTCTTCTCCGGAGCGGCAACGGCATTGACCTTGCGTCTCCCTCAGGTGTTGGAGCTCATCTCCGTCCCGCTCATCGACTGCGGAGCTCTTTTGCTCCTGCTGCTCTTCCGCCGAGAGCTCGAGCGCATCGACGGCGAGATCGCGGCGCTCGCGGTCCTCGCGCTCGCCGCGGTGTTTTTCGTCGATCTTACGGGCTACGAGGGCGTGTGGATGGCCTGGCGGGCAGGTAGCGTGCTCCTGGTCTCGCTCGGTCTTCTCGCGGGACGAGCCCTTGCGGGTCCCCTGCGGCTCGGACAAGTCGCGATTCTCGCGATTGCGAGCCTCACCGTGGGGCTCGATGTCTTTAACGCGCAGGACGTCTCGAATCGCAGTCTGTCTCCTGGTGGATTTCGCTGGACCACGGTCGTGAGTCGTGGGGAACGAGAAGCGCTCGAATGGCTGCGCCGGGAGACGCCGACGGAGTCGATGGTGCAGTGGGACGTCAGGGCTCGCGATCCGGGGGAGTGGGCCTTCGTCCCCGCGCTCGCCGAAAGGCGCATGGCGGTCGGGTTTCCCATTTTTCTGCTCGATGTGGTCAAGTACCGGGCGCGCGAGAGGCGGCGGGTACGGCCCATCTTCACCTCCGGCGACGCCGCCGAAGCGCATCGCCTCGCCCGGGAATTGGGAATCGACTACATTTTCATCGGTGCCGCCGAGGTGAGAACGAGAGGCGAGCGAGTCCGTGCTCTCATCGAGGCTTCGAACGCCTTTCGTCCCGTCTACGAGAACGAGGAGGTTTCCATCCTGGAGGTAGTCTCCCATTGAACTATACTGGCCACTCCTGATATGGGCGATCGCAGGGACTTCGTGATTGTCGGGGCCGGGGTCGCGGGTCTGACGTTTGCCGATTCCGTTCTCGCGGCGGGCCGAAGCGCGCTCGTGGTGGAGCGAAACGACCATGTGGGAGGCCTGGCGCGCTCGTATCGCTACCGGGATTTCGTCTTCGACGTCGGACCCAAGAGGTTCCACACCGAAGACGAACAGGTTCTTTCGTTTCTTCTCTCGGTGCTCGGCGAGGACTACATCGTGGTGGACCGCTCGAGCGCGGTGCATCTTTTCGGCCGGTACTTCCCCTGGCCTCTGGACCAGCGGGCGCTGGTGAGACTCCCCCTTGGCGTCATGCTCTCGGCGGGCTTCGATCTCCTTCGCCGCAAGGAGCCGCGCGACGAGCGCTCCTTCACCGAGTACACGAGGTCCCGCTATGGCGACACCCTGTACCGTCTCTTCTTCAAACCCTATACCGAGAAGTTCCTGCGCATTCCCTGCGAGGAGGTCCACGTCGATTGGGCGAAGACCGGCATCAATCGTGCCGTCATCGACAAGAGGGTGAAGAGCGAATCGCTCTTCGACCTGGCTCGGAACGTTCTTCTGCCGAGACCGGTGATCACCAAGTTCATCTATCCGAGCTACGGTGGCTTCGGAACGTTCTGCGAGAAGCTCGCGGCCAGAGTTCGGGAGCGCGGCGGAGAGATTCGTCTTCAGAGCACGGTCACGGGCCTCACGCTGCGGGACGGCCGAGTCGAGGAGGTGACCCTCGCCGATGGGCGGCGGGTCCGTCCGGGCGCACTCGTGTGGAGCGGGAATTTGATCGCCCTGGCAAGGCTGCTGCAGCAGCGCCCACCGTCGGTGCGGTACCTATCGACGGTGCTCTACAACATCGAGGTGAACGCGGACGTGCTGCAGCGTCAGCAGTGGATCTATTTCGGCTCACCCGACACCCTGATCTCGCGCGTCTCCATCACCAACGAGATGGCGCCCTACATGGCGCCTTCGGGAAAGACGGGCCTCTGCGTCGAGGTGACCTGTTTCGAAGGCGAGAGCGCCTGGCAGGATCCCGATGCGCTCGTTCCGCAGATCCTGGACGACCTGGTCCGTCTCCGCCTCGTTGCGTCGAGCTCCGCCTATGGCTCGGTCCACGTCGAGCGCGTTCGAGACACCTACCCGATCTACGACCTCGACTACCGGGAGAGCTTCGCCGCGGCGGCGCGGATGGTGAAGCCACTTCGAAACCTCAGACTCCTCGGGCGTACCGGAGCTTACTGGTACAACAACTCCGACCATTCGATGAAGATGTCCCTCCTCATGGCGAGGCATCTTCTCGAAGGGGCCCCCATGAAGGAGAAGGAAGCCCTGTTCGGGGTCTGATTCATGGATACCCCGTTTGGCGATCTCCGCATCGTGGACGCGCATGCCCATTTCTTCTCGCACCACTTCTTCGAGCTGATCGTCAAGGGGCTCGGGGAGCCGCCGCCTGCGGATGGCCTGGACGATTTCCTCCGGAAGAAGCTCGATTTCGATCCTCCCCCGGAAGACGCGGGGGAGCTGGCTTCGCGATGGGTGGTCGAGCTCGATCGTCACGGCGTCGCGCGCACGGTCTTGATCGCGAGCGTTCCCGGCGACGAGGACTCCGTGGCGGCGGCGCATCGGGTGGCTCCCGAGCGCATCATCCCCTACTTCATGCTGAACCCCAAGGCCTCCGACGCCCGGGAACGGGCCCGGCGTGCGTTGGCGGAGCTCGGTCTCCGAGGAGTCTGTCTGTTCCCCGCCATGCATCACTTCCACGTCTGGGAGAAGGATCTCGAGCCCATCTTTACCGAGGTCGCGGAGCGTTCGGGAATCGTCTTCGTGCATTTCGGGCTTCTCAAGGTCGGCATTCGCGACAAGCTGGGCCTTCCGAGCCCGTTCGACCTCCGTTTCGCAAACCCTCTCGACCTGGCGGTCGTCGCCCGCAGGCACCCGACGGTACCCTTCGTGATCCCGCACTTCGGATGCGGATTCTTCCGCGAGCTCCTGCTCCTCGCGAGTCAATGTCCGAACGTCTACGCCGACACATCGAGCTCGAACGGGTGGATGGACAAGCTGCCCGAGCCACTCACCCTCGAAAAGGTGTTTGCGCGCACCCTCGAGGTCATGGGCGCCGAGCGCATCCTCTATGGCTCCGATTCCAGCTTCTTTCCCCGGGGCTTCGTCAAAGACCACCTGTTGAGCCAACTCGACGTCGTCGCCAAGCTCGCGGTCTCCCGCGACGAGGCCGCGCTCATCTTCGGTGGGAATCTGGAGAGGCTGGCCGGCCGTACCGGTGGGCACGGCCCAGCCGAGAACCCAGGTCGAGGCTAGGGTAGACTATCTCTACAAACGTCACGGATTCCCTTGCACCGGGTCGCCTTTCTCGAAGAGATCGTTCGCCGCACCGCGCATCTTCTGCCGGCGCAGGGTCCGATCTCGACCTTCATCCATCACAACACTCTCCACGCCTTCGAGCATCTTCCGTTCGAAGGCGCTGTGATCGAAGCGGGACGGCTCTTCGGCTGCGAGCCCTTCCTCGAAAAAGAACGTTATCGCCGGGAGATGGTGAGAGGTCGCATTCGCCAGGAGGACGTCGACGCCGTCCTCGACCAGGAGCTCGGCGAAGAAGGCGAGGAGAGGGTCGGGGGTCTCGCGACCCGCCGCGAGATCCGGCTCGCGATGCTGCGTGACCGATTTCCCGAGGAGAGTGGTCCGGCACTCTCGTGGCTCCTCGCCGAGACCCCCGCCGTTACACGGAATCGGCCGCTCTGGGAAGCCGCGCTCGACGCGGTCTCACGCACGGTCTTCTCGTCTCTCCCGCCGACTCCCGACGAACCCTTCCGTCACCGGGATCTTCTTCTCGATGTGACGGGTGCGGATTCCGATGATCTCGTTCACCCCGTCCTGATCCGGCTCACCGCCTCGTTTCTCGACCAGGGTCTAGCTTACTGGCCGCTCCCGGGACGAGAGGCCGGTTTCTTTCGGTCGGTAAGCGAGCTCTACCGACCGTCACGCTTCCTGCCGGGATGGCTCCGGCGGTTTGCGCTCGATCTATCGGCCGCGTCCCAAAGGCGCGTCACGCCCGCGGAGTCGGCCGTCGATTCGCTCGACCGTCTCGGTGTGTCCGAGAAGAGCGAATGGGAGCCCTTCGTCGCGGCGACGCTTCTCGCCCTTCGGGGTTTCGCGGGAATGATGTGGCAGATCGAGTCCCGGCCGGACCGCGTTCCCGTGCAGGCTCCGAAGGCGAGCCTCCTCGATTTTCTCGCCATCCGCCTCCTGCTCGAGATTCGGGCGCTCGAAGACCTGGCGCGCAAGACTCTGGGGTTCCACGGTGAAATGCGAGAGCTGCGGGAAGAGCTCCGCCGGAGGCGCTCGCCGCCTTCCGCACCGAGCGCGGAGGCGCTCGCCTATCGGCTGTTCCTCCTTGCCCAGGCTCTCGACCGGCCGCCTTCTTCCCTGTCCCGCCTCACCGCTGCGGATGCGAAACCCATCCTCGACGAGATCGAGGCCTTCTCCGCTCTCTCCCGCCGCAGTTTGCTCCACCTCGCTTACGAGAGGCGGCATCGGATCGAGGTGCTCGACGCCCTCTCGGCGCGAGCGGGCGAACCGTGCGAAAAGACGAGGGACGTCATGTTCCAGGCCGTGTTCTGCATCGATGAAAGGGAAGAGTCGATCCGCCGTCACCTGGAAGAAGTCGAGCCCAGATGCGAGACCTTCGGCGCCGCCGGGTTCTTCGGCGTCGCCATGTACTACCGGGGCGTGGCTGATGCTCATGCCAGACCCCTCTGCCCTATCGCCATCGAGCCGGAGCACGAAGTGATCGAGGTTCCCGAGGCAGAGCGAGAGGTGGATCTCAAACGTCGAAGAGCGATCCGAAGGTTGCTTGGCCGTCTCGTACACGAGACCCGCGTGGGGAGCCGGACGTTTACCCGGGGTACGCTCCTGACCGCGCTGCTTGGAATCGCAACCGCCATCCCGCTCACGTTCCGCGTCCTGTTTCCTCGCCTGACCGCGCGCCTGCGCACCGGCGCCAGCCGGCTGCTCAAGCCTGCGCGCGCACGTCTCGTTCTCGAGCGAGACGAGACGCGAAAGCCCTCGCTGGGGAAGCATTCGGGATTCACCGTTTCCGAGATGGCGGCGATCGTAGGCAGCTTGCTCGAGGACGTCGGGATCTCGGATCGTTTGGCCCGCGTCGTGATCCTTGTCGGCCACGGTTCGAGAAGTCTGAACAATCCACACGAATCCGCGCACGACTGCGGGGCCTGCGGAGGCGGCCGCGGAGGCCCGAACGCCCGCGCCTTCGCCCAGATGGCAAACGATCGAAGGGTGCGTGAGCTCCTTCGGGAGCAGGGAGGTGCAATTCCCGACTCGACCTGGTTCGTAGGCGCCTACCATGATTCGTGCGACGACTCGGTGACTCTCGCCGATCGAGACCTGGTGCCTCCGGAGTTTCGGGGGAAGCTCGCCTTGGTGGAGAACGCCTTCGAGCGGGCCCGGGCGAGAAACGCTCACGAGCGATGCCGGCGGTTCGAGTTTCTTCCCTCGGGGCTGACTCTCGAAGCGGCGCTCGCCCACGTGGAGCGACGCTCCGAGGATCTGGCGCAGCCGCGCCCGGAGTACGGGCATGCAACCAACGCCGTCTGTATCATCGGACGGCGGTCGCGGAGTCGCGGGTTGTTCCTGGATCGGCGAGCGTTTCTCGTCTCCTACGATGCCGGAAGAGATGATGGCGAAGGCTCCATTCTTGCTCGAACCCTCGAAGCCGTGGTTCCCGTCGTCGCCGGCATCAACCTGGAGTACTACTTTTCTTATGTCGATCCGGTCGGCTATGGCTGTTCGACCAAGCTCCCTCACAACATCACTGCGCTCTTGGGGGTGATGGATGGACACGCGAGCGATCTGAGAACGGGCCTTCCCTGGCAAATGGTCGAGATCCACGAGCCGGTGCGTTTGTTGGTCGTGGTCGAGACGACTGTCGCGCTTCTGGAACGGGCTCTGGCTCGGGATCCTCGACTCTTCCGCCTCGCGAACAACCGATGGATTCAACTTGCCACGTTGGGTCCTTCGGGAAACGAGATTCGGCTGCGTGAACCCACCGGGTACTCGAGATACCTGCCCGAGAGACCGGTTCTCGAGCGCTTCGTCTCGTCGCGGGACTGGTACGAGGGCAAGTCCGATCCTCTTCCTCCGGCCCGCATCTCACCGGAACACGCGATTTCATGAGCTCGAGCCTTCTCGTCGTCGTTCTGAGCCTCTTCGTCGTCAGCGCTCAGGCGGCGCTCTTCCTGACGCTCGCTGCCGCCTCTTTGCTGGCGCACGCGCTCCCGGAAAAGTTCATCGGCCTTTTTGCCAAGACGACGTTTCTCCTCTCGACGCTCGCCTCGCTCGCACTTTTCGCGGTTGTCACCCTCGGCGGCGGGAGCCCTGTCGTCGTTCCCCTCGGAGAGTGGCTCGCAACGGCGAGCTACCATTTCGAGCTCTCGCTTCTCGTCGATCCCCTCTCGGTGACTTACGTGACTCTAACCGCGGCCCTCTGCGGAATCGTGGGTGCCTTCGCCCACAGCTATCTCCACCGCGAGCGCGGATTCAACCGGTTCTTCGTTCTGCTCGCTCTTTTCGCTCTGGGGATGACCCTCACGTCACTCGCGGGAAGCCTCGAGCTCATCTTTGCATCCTGGGAGCTCGTGGGACTGAGCTCGGCCCTTCTGATCGCCTTCCATCACGAACGGCCGGCGCCGGCCAAGAACGGCCTCCGCACTTTCATCGTCTATCGAATCTGCGACCTAGGTCTCCTCGCGGCCGTAGCTCTCTCGCACTACGAGCTGGGTACGGGGGATCTCGAGCTCCTTTTCCGGGACTTGCCTGAGCTCGAGAGCGGAGTGCCGACCGTGCTCGCGCTCCTTCTCCTATTGGCCGCCTGCGGCAAGTCGGCGCAGATTCCCTTTTCGGGGTGGCTCCCCCGAGCGATGGAAGGTCCGACCCCTTCGAGCGCGGTTTTCTACGGAGCGCTGTCGGTACACGCCGGCGCCTTTCTTCTGCTGCGGGTCTCCCCGGTGCTCGACCGCTCGCTCGTGGCCTCGGCAGCGGTGGTGCTCGTCGGACTTCTCACTGCCCTTCATGCGACTCTCTCGGGACGGGTGCAAACCGACATCAAGACGGCGCTCGCCTACGCTTCTTTGACCCAGGTTGGGATCATCTTCATCGAGATCGGGCTCGGGTTTCGGCTTCTGCCTCTGCTCCACCTCGTCGGAAACGCCATGACCCGCACCTTGCAGTTCCTGCGCGCTCCTTCACTCCTTCACGATTTCCATCAGCTGCAGAATGCCGTAGGCGGGCACCTGGCACGCACCGGGCTCCACCTCGAGCGGAGCGTTCCATCCTCCCTGAAACGGCGTCTCTACCTTCTTTCTCTGGAGCGAGCTCACCTGGACGATCTCGCCGACCGATACGCCGTGGCGCCTTTTCTCGCGCTTTTTGGGTTCCTCGACGGGCTCGAGCGGCGAGGTATCGAACGTCTCGGTGGAGTGAAGCGTGGTTGAGCTCTCCGGACCCTGGCTGGTCCTCGCCGTGCTACTCCCCGGCATCGTCGCCCTCGCCCCTCTCTCGCTTCTGACCGGGAGGATCGGGCGTCGAGTGGTTCTGGGAATGAGCTGGCTCGAGCTCCTTCTCTCGGGGCTGATCGCCTACCAGTTTCATCACCGCGGGGAAAGCGCGACCCTCGTCGATCCTCTCGATCCGGGCCGGTTGATTCTCGGAAGACCGCTCCTCGTCGTCGACGAGCTCAACTCGCTTCTCCTTCCCTTCGGCGGACTTCTCTTCGCCTTCGTCCTTCTCGGAGCGCCGCGCGCCGAACGGCTCAGAGCCTCGGTGCGGCGCATTCTCGCTGCCGAGAGCATCGTCCTCGGATCCTTTGCGACGATCGAGCCGCTCTTGCTCGCCTTCCTGTGGGCCATGTCGACCCTCAATGCCTACCTGGAGCTGCGCTCACGGGAGACGTCGAGGCCGATCGCGCGCGCCGTCGGTATCTACATGGGTGGAAGCGTCCTGTTCTTCTGCCTCGGTATCCTGCTCTCGGGGTCGGTAGCGGGGACTTCCGGTGTGAACTACCTGCTTCTCGCGGCGGTGTTGACACGAAAGGGGGTCTTCCCGTTTCACTCCTGGGTGATTCCTCTCTTCGAGCACCTGCCGCTGGGTGCGGCCATCCTCTTCGCCGCACCTCAGATCGCCGCCTACGCCGCCGTTCGTCTCATCCTGCCCACGGCCAGCCCCACCCTTCTTTCTCTCATAGGCCTCGCCTCTCTGGCGACGGCGATTTACGGCGCTTCGCTCGCACTGGTTCAGGAGGACGTCCGGCGCGCGCTCGGGGCCATCTTCATGAGCCAATCGGCCCTCGTCATGGCGGGGCTCGACTCTCGCAATACGATGGGGCTCGCCGGTGGACTGGCCTTGTGGATCTCCACCGGGCTCGCCCTCGCCGGGTTCACTCTCACCATCGGCGCCCTCGAGGCTCGACGCGGGCAACTTTCTCTTCGGCGGTATGCCGGGGGTTACGAACGAACGCCGTTTCTCGCCGTCTCGTTTCTCTTCCTCGGACTGGCAAGCGTCGGCTTTCCCGGAAC
>DASPGQ010000483.1 GCA_035620555.1 Vicinamibacteria bacterium | reverse complement strand
CGAATGCCATCGAGGCATTCTTCACCCGATTGTCCCCACGGACTCCCCCTCGTAACCTCTCGTTCGCGGCGATCGGACCCGCCACTCGGGACGCCTTGCAACGCAAGGGATACTTACCGGCGGTGGTCCCGGAGCGCTTCGTGGCAGAAGAGGTGTTTCGCGCGCTTGCCGATAAAACCGCGGTCGCGGGGAAGCGTTTCCTCCTGCCTCGCGCCGAGATCGCCCGTGAGGCGCTGCCCCGTCTTCTCGAGTCGGCGGGAGCGCAGGTGGACGTCGTCACCGCTTATCGAACGGTTCCCTCGCGCGACGAGATCGCCCCCGCGCTCGAGCGCCTCAAGCGCGGCGCGGTGGACATCGTAACCTTCACATCCCCCTCGACGGTGCGGAGCTTCTTCGACGGCATCCAGCTTTCCGATATCCAGGGGAAATTCACCTGCGCCAGCATCGGCCCCATCACCAGCGCTGCGCTCGGAGAGCTCGGCCTCGAGGTCGGGATCGAAGCGGAGTCCTACACCTCAGAAGGGCTGGTCGAAGCCATCGTGCGCCATTACGAGAGGATGGAATCGTGAGCAAGAGCCAAGCGTTGTTCGAGGAATCCAAGCGGTATATTCCCGGAGGGGTCAATTCCCCGGTTCGTGCCTTTCGGGGAATCGACCGTGCGCCACGGTTCATGGCTTCGGGCCGAGGCCCGTATATCCGGGACGTGGACGGCGTCGAATACATCGACTACATCGCGGCGTACGGTCCGCTGATCCTCGGTCACGCCCACCCCCGGGTACTCGACGCGCTGCGAGAGGCACTCGGAGACGGGACGAGCTTCGGGACTCCGACCGCCATCGAGCTCGAGATGGCCAAGAAAATCTCGGAGATGGTCCCCACGGTCGAGATGGTGCGCATGGTGAGCTCCGGCACCGAGGCGACTCTGTCCGCCATCCGGCTCGCGCGGGCCGTTACCGGCCGAGACGCCATCATCAAGTTCGAGGGCTGTTATCACGGTCACGCGGACTCGTTCTTGATTCGGGCGGGCTCGGGCGCCATGACGACCGGGGTTCCCGACAGCGCCGGGGTTCCACCCTCGGTCGCCTCACTGACCTCGGTGGCGCGGTTCAACGATCTCGCTTCCTTCGAACGCGTCTTCGAGGACCAGCCCGACCGCATCGCCGCGGTGATCGTCGAGCCCGTTGCCGGGAACATGGGGGTGATCGCGCCCCGTGAGGGCTTCCTCCAAGGACTTCGACGGCTTTGTACCCAGAACGGTGCTTTGCTCGTTTTCGATGAGGTCATGACCGGTTTCCGCGTGAGTCGAGGCGGGGCCCAGGAGCTCTATGGCGTGAGTCCCGACCTAACGACCCTGGGAAAAGTCATCGGGGGTGGACTGCCGGTTGGCGCCTACGGGGGCCGTCGCGAGCTCATGAGTCAGATTTCGCCCTCGGGCCCCGTCTATCAGGCGGGGACGCTCTCGGGCAACCCCCTCGCGATGAGCGCGGGGCTCGCTCAGCTCGAGACGCTCGACGAGTCGAATGCCTGGGTAAGGCTCGAGGCTGCCTCAGCTCATCTGGAGCGGGGCGCGCGAGAAATCGTCTTCGAGTCCGGCTTTCCCGTCCGGTTGAATCGCGTAGGCTCGATGATGACGCTGTTCTTCTCGGATTCCGAGATAATCGATTTTGAGAGTGCGACGGAAGCCGACACCGCCCGCTACGCGCGCTTCTTCGTCGCCATGCTCGAGGCCGGTATCCATCTCCCGCCGTCCCAGTACGAAGCCTGGTTCGTGTCCCTGGCACACACGACCGACGTTCTCGACCGGACGCTCGAAGCGATCCGGAAGAGCCTTCGTGCCGCTTTCGCGAGCAGCTAAAGATCGACCCAAACGGCACCGTCCTCGACGATCACCGCATAGGTTCGTACTCGAGAAAGAGGATTCAGAGGAGAGCAACCCGTCCTGAGCTCGAACTGCCATTGGTGCCAGGGGCAATAGAGAACCCCGGATTGGATCGTCCCTTCGTGAAGCGGACCCCCTCGGTGGGGACAGGTCTCGTCGAGGGCGAACCACTCGTCCTCGTGGCGGAAGACCGCGACGCGCTTTTCACCGACATCGACGGCGATGGCCTTCCCCTCGGCGAGGTCCTCGACCGATGCGAGCCGGTGGCGCATCCTCGTTATCGCACTCGGTCGCGAAGCAACTCGAACGCCTCTTCGGTGAGCTCTTCGCAACCGAGCCGCTTCACCGAGTCGCCATCGAGACGGTGAAAATCCGAACCGCCGGTTACCAGCACGCCGAGCGTCTTCGCCAGGCGCTCGTACTCGGCCGCTTTCTCCGGGGTGTGATCGTGATGAAACGCTTCTAGGGCCCCGATCTCGTCGGTCACCATCTTCGGGATGAGCGTGTCGTCCCCGAGGAGCACCGGATGGGCGAGCGACGCGATCCCTCCGGCACGACGGATGAGACCGACCGCGTCTCTCACCGTCACCTTCTCGTACGCCACGTAGGCGGGACGGTCCGCCCCGAGGTACCGCTCGAAGGCTTCGGCGAGACTGGAAACGATGCCTCGCTCGACGAGGACTTCGGCCACGTGAGGTCTCCCCACGCTTCCATGACTCGACCGGGCGAGGACTTCCTCGACCGTCACGTGCACTTTCTCGGCCAAGAGCCGGCTCACGATCCGATGGACCCGTTCGATTCGGCGATGGTGAGCTTCGGCAAACCACTCCTTTAACCAGCTCTCGCGGTAATCGATGAAAAGCCCGAGTACGTGGACCGGCACGTCTCCGAAGGTTGCGCTGACCTCGACTCCGGGAACCAGCTCGACTCCGAGAGTCTTCGCTTCGACCTCGGCTTCGGGCAGACCGTCCACCGTGTCGTGATCGGTGATGGCGATTGCTTTGAGGCCCGCCGTCTTGGCGAGGCGCATGAGCTCGGACGGTGAAAGAGTGCCGTCCGAGGCAGTCGTGTGCGAGTGAAGGTCGTAGAGAGCTCTAGGCATCTTCAAGCGGATGAACCCTTTATACTAGGCTCTTTCGCCGATTCGAGCAAGATGCCTTGACACTGTTCCTCCGCCGTCGCTATACTCTACCCGATGGTCACTCTGACGGAGCTTGCAGCCACGAAGGTCCACGAATTCCTGGAGCAGAACGGGCGGCCCGAGGCAGGACTCAGGGTTCGGGTCGTGGGTGGGGGTTGCTCGGGTTTCCAGTATCAGCTCGCTCTCGACGAGGCGGCTTCCGAAGGAGACGAGGTTTTCGAACAGAACGGAGTGCGACTGTTCGTCGACCCCCGAAGCTACCTGTACCTCGACGGCACCCAGATCGATTACGTCGAGGACATCATGGGCTCCGGCTTTCGGTTTTCCAATCCCAACGCCACGGGATCCTGTGGCTGCGGCGAATCGTTCCAGGTCTAGCGTCACCCTCAAATCCATCACCGAGCTCGTTCCCATCGAGATCGAGGGGCGCTCCTTCGAAGTACCCAGCGGCGAGGTGCTGCTTTCGTGCGTACACTTCCTGGTGAGGGACGACACGCCGGTCCTGGGGAGGTTCTGCTGGGCAAACGAGTGCGGCAACTGCGAGATGAGCGTGAAACGAAGAGGCTTCCTCCTCGCGACGCGGGAGCGCGGATGCCAGACCGTGGTCGAGGCGGGCATGGAGCTTTCCGACTTGACTCCCGAGCTCCGATACTGGCTCCAACGCAGGCTCGTCTGACGCGACCATGATCGCGGAGGTCACGTCTCTTCTCGCCGGGCACCTTGCCTCGGGGGCTCTTGTGGCCACGGCGCTCCTCTCGCTCGAGAACCGTCTGCCCCTCGGCTTCCTGCGCTTCTGCACGTCTGCGACCGGCGGGGTTGCGGGTCTCGCCGCGCTGCTCGGCTCCGGCATCGAGCGATGGCTCTGGTCAGCCGTTCTCGTCGCTTCCCTGCTCTGGTGGGGCGTCCTCCGTTCGGAACACCGACCGAGGTGGGTGCCGTTCGCCGCCGCTGGAGCCGCTCTCGCCGCTCTCCTTTCTCTGGGAGCGCGCGGGACCGGCGACGTTCACGGGTGGCTCGGCGCTTTCGGAAGCCTCACCGCGGGGCTTCTGCTCGGCACGGCCACGGTGACGATGATCCTGGGCCACTGGTATCTCGTCGACACGAGTCTTTCGATTGCCCCGCTGCGCTCGGGCGCGAGATGGTTCGGAATCGCCGCCGCTCTAAGATGGCTCGCCGTGGGGGCCGCACTCCCACTCGGAGGTTGGGACGCGCTCGGCGTCCACCGATTCGCCGATGTCGTATTCTCGACGACCGCTCTATTCTTTCTGTTCCGCGGCCTCACCGGGCTCGGGGCACCCCTCTTGCTCGCGCCCCTCGTCTGGCAAACGGTCCGCATACGCTCGACGCAATCGGCCACGGGCCTCCTCTATGTCGCTGTGGTCCTGGTTCTCTTCGGCGAGCTGATCTCGCAGTTTCTTTGGGTGACGACGGGCTATCCCCTGTGAGTCCCCGCGTCGGCTACTACTGCTCCCGCTGTTCGCGGTACAACGAGTACCCACTGCCGGCCGGCGAAGGTGCCGGGACGTGCGAGCGCTGTGGAAATCGCGAGCCACCAGATCCGAGCCCGGCGGTCACGGCCGGCGGGCCCATCGATCGATGCCCGCATTGCGACAATCTCCATTTCTACACGCGAAAGGATTTTCCCCAGCAACTCGGATGCTTCGCCGTCGCGGCAACCATCCTGTTATCGAGCCTCGCTTACGCGGCTTGGGATTTTCCTGCGGCGCTGGTCGTTCTCGTTGCCGCCAGCGCCGCCGATATCATCCTCTATCAGTTTCTCGGGGAGGTCACGGTGTGCTATCGCTGCCACACGGAGTTGAGGGGCTTTCAGGAGAACCCGGAGCACGAGGCGTTCGACATGCACCGAGCCGAGGAATACGAGCAGGGACGCTAGATTTAACTCGTTTCGATGACGACCGGGCCGGCACTCTGGTGATGGGGCGCCTTCAGCATGTCGGCCATGGTGACGCTACCGAGAAACTCGACCATCTGGCTCTGGGCCCGGCTCCACACGGAGAGCATCTCGCATCGATCCAGAATCGAGCAGTCGTCGTGTTGGCCCTCGACGCATTTGTTGAGTCGCAACGGACCCTCGACCGACTCGATGACCTCCAGAAAAGTGATGGACTCGGCCGAACGGGCGAGCGCATACCCTCCGTGGGCGCCCTGCTGCGATTTGACGACGCCCCGATTGGCGAGGATCGGAAGGATTTGCGCCAGGAATGCTTGGGGAATGTCCTTCGCCTTGGCGATCTCGCTGACGCGCCCGTATCGCTGGGGAGGAATTCGGGCGAGGTAGATGACCGCTCGAAGCGCGTAATCACTCTTGCGTGAAAGCTCTAGCACGAAAGCGGCCCTTTATGATTATAACTCACGGGTGATGAAGCTGGTCATTTTCGATCTCGATGGAACGCTGGTCGATTCCGGGGAGGACATCACCGCTTCCGTCAACGAGCTCCTCGCGGACGTGGGCCGGGATCCGCTGTCGATCGCTCGGGTCCGTGACTACGTGGGTAACGGCGTGAGAAAGCTCGTGGAAAGGGCTCTGGCCGGCTTTTCCCCGAGCGAGATCGACCTCGCCGTCTCTCGGTACCGCGAGATCTACCGGCGGCGCCTACTCGAGCACACCGTTGCCTACCCCGGAGTGGTGGAAGCCCTCCGCGCGCTCCGCTCACGGTGCAGGAGCGCGGTTCTCACCAACAAGCCGCTTCGGGAAAGCCGGATGATTCTCGAGGGCCTCGAGCTCGACCAGTTCTTTTTCTCGATATATGGCGGCGACTCTTTCGCCCGAATGAAGCCGGACCCCATAGGCGTCGAACGGCTCCTCGCCGAGGGCGAGGCCAAACCGACCGAAGCGCTTCTCGTAGGAGACACCGAGGTCGATTTCGAGACGGCGCGGAACGCTCGCATTGCCAGTTGTCTCGTCTCCTATGGACCGACCCCGTACCGGACGCGTTCACTCGACGCCGACTACCGCGTGTCGGACTTGCGCGAGCTCGTTGCTCTTATCTAGAAAGTGGCATATCCGTCTCGAGGTCGACCCCGAGAGCGTCGGCGACCCGGTTGATGTGGTTGAAATACCCGATGATATGAACGAGGACGAACAGGTCCTCGTCGGTCAACCCGTGGGCTCGAAGGACGTCGAGGTCCTCGCGCTGCGCTCGTTCGGGGGCGCGGGTCAGCCGCATGGCAAAATCAACCAGGGCTCGCTCGCGCGGCGGGAGGGGAGCTTCTGCGGGCTCCTTCTTGATCGCCTCCACGAGCGAATCATCACCAAGAACGGAACGGAGATCCTCCCCGTGGGCCTCGGTTCAGTAGTGACAATGATTGACCCTCGAGACGACCGTCGCGACCATCTCGCGCTCGGCACGAGTCAAGCCGGAAGGCCCGTGCATCAACTGCAGATAGAGGTTCAAGAAGGTGCGCATGACGTCGGGTCGTATGCTCTGGAGCTTGACGATTTGGTAGACCTTGCCCGCTCGCCGGATCGCCTCGTCGTACTGACGTTTCAGCTCTCCGGACGCTTCGTTCTCCGGTATCGTGTGGATCCACGCCATGTTGCTTTACCTCCTGGCCTCGATGAGTGGCATTCTACCTCTGAACTGGCGCTTTGCTCTGCCGTCCCGCCGTGTTACGCTTTCGGAGAAGTTCTCTTCCGATACATTCCGAAATAGTGAGCGTGGCTTCCATCCTCATTGTCGATGACGAGGTGACGGTTCGAGCGACATTTCGCGACGTCCTGGCGCTTTCGGGATACGAGGTGACGACGGTTTCTAGTATGACCGAGGCAATGCGACAGCTGGAGGCTCGGACCTTCGACGTTCTCCTGACGGACTTGATGCTTCCGGGGGAGGACGGAATGTCACTCCTGGGCTTCGCCACGAACAAGGATCCCGAGATCAGCGTAGTCATGGTGACCGGTCATCCCGATCTCTCAAGTGCGGTGACCGCCCTCAAGCAGGGGGCCTATGACTACATCACCAAGCCCATCACCCCCGAAGCTCTGGCTGCCGTGGTCGAGCGTGCCTGCGAGCGGAGAGAGCTCTTGAGCGAGAGACGGCGCCTGCAGGCGGAGAACCAGGAGTACCAGCGGTCCCTGGAGGTGAAAGTCCGCGAGCGGACGACCCGGCTGCGGGACTCGGAAAAGCGCTTTCGTGAGCTCTTTCGGGAGACGCGCCTCGCCTACGAGGAGCTCAAACGCACTCAGGAGAAGCTCATCCGCTCGGAAAGACTGGCGGCCGTCGGGGAGTTGGCGGCCCAGATCGCGCACGAGATCCGTAACCCGCTCGCCGCGATCTCGAATTCCGTCGGCGTGTTGAGGCGCGACCTGGAGCTCCAGGGCGATGATCGCCGCCTGCTCGAGGTGGTGCACGAAGAAGCCCAGCGGCTCGGGCGTATCGTCGCCGACTTTCTCAAGTTCGCCCGTCCGCGCCCGCTGCACCGTACTCCTCTGAATCTGGTGGAAGTCCTCGATGACCTCCTGCTGCTTCTTTCCCAACAGCACGCCCTGGGACTCGCGCAGAGCCAGATAAAAATCGAGAAAGACTATCAAGAAGAGCTGCCGCCCGTGAGCCTCGACGCCGCCCAGACGCGCGAGGCACTTTGGAACCTTCTGGTCAACGCCGTCGAAGCGATGCCCGGAGGAGGAACTCTCAGGGTCGTCGTGGCGGGCTCGGAGAAAGGGGACGACTTCGTCGAGGTCACCGTTTCCGATACGGGGAAGGGAATACGTCCCGAGGACATGGAAAGAATCTTTCAGCCCTTCCACACGACCAAGGCCGACGGGACGGGCCTCGGCCTAGCCATCGTCCAGCGCGTGGTGGAGGCACACGCCGGCGAAGTCCTGGTGGAGAGCACGGCGGGCCAGGGAAGCTCGTTCCTTTTACGATTCTCTTTGATATCCCGATGAGCGCCAACCGATCGAAACCCATCGCTGAGGCCAGGGCAGAGCCTCAATCGACGAAGATTTCCATCCTCGTCGTGGACGACCAACCGGCGATCCGTGAATCGATGGTCATCACCTTCCGGCGAGAGGGTTACGACGTGAACGCGGCGGAAAGCGGAGAGCAGGCGCTCGATCTGCTGGTGCGTACCCCTTTCGACCTGGTCGTCACCGATCTGAGGCTCGGCGGGATCGACGGTATCGAAGTGCTTCGACGGTGCAAGGAGCTCTTCCCCGACACCGAAGTCGTGGTAATGACCGCTTACGGAACAGTGGAAAGTGCCGTCGAAGCGATCAAGGCCGGCGCTTACGACTATCTAACGAAGCCGTTCCAGCCGGAGGAGCTCACTCTGGTGGCCGCGCGCGCCCTCGAGCGGCGGGGTCTCGCCCAGCGCGTTCGGATCCTGGAGCGCGCGGTCCGTGGCCACCATCCGTTCGAGAACATCGTTAGCGCGTCTCGGGCGATGAGCGACGTCCTCAAGATGGTCGATCAGGTGGCACGGCTGGACTCCACGGTACTCATCACCGGAGAGAGCGGGACGGGTAAAGAAGTCATCGCCCGAGCGATCCACGAGCTCTCACCCAGGAGGGATCGCCCGCTGGTCACCGTCAATTGCGGAGCCATTCCCGAGAATCTTCAGGAGAGCGAGCTCTTCGGCCACACCAAGGGCGCCTTCACTGGCGCGCACGCGGACAAGCGCGGGTTGTTCGACGAGGCCCATGGCGGGACGGCTTTTCTCGACGAGGTCGGCGAGCTCTCCCCCATGGCGCAGGTCAAGATGCTGAGGTTCCTTCAGAACGGTGAGGTGCGGAGAGTGGGAACGACCTCCAGCCGCAACCTCGACGTGCGCATCATCGCCGCCACCAACCGTAACCTGGAGAAGAGTGTCGAGGACGGCACCTTCCGGGAGGATCTCTTCTATCGTCTGAACGTCATTCCCATCGAGCTGCCGCCGTTACGCGAGCGACGCGAGGACATCTCGCCCCTGGCGCACCACTTCGTGCGTCGAATCGCCCAGCGCATGGGCTTGCAAGAGCCGACGACGATCTCCCCGAGGGCGATGGACCTGCTCATGAAGCAATCCTGGCGCGGGAATGTACGGGAGCTCGAGAACATCATCGAACGAGCGGCGGCCCTCGACCGCGATGGAATCATTGGAATGGATGATCTACCCTTCGGTGATTCGCCTCGAAACGAAGACCGGCTCATCGAGCATGCCCGAAAGCGCGCCCTCACGCTCGCCGAGCTCGAGAAAGAGTACATCCTCGAGGTCCTGGCCGAATGCGGAGGAAGTCGCAAGAATACCGCCAGGAAGCTGGGAATCACGACCGCCACACTTTGGCGAAAGCTCAAGCTCTACGAGCACGACCGCTGACGACCGGCGCTCCTCATTCGGCGGGCGTCACCCCTGGATCGATGGCTTTCGCTTTCTCCATCGCCCGCTCCGCTCGCAGATGTAAACCCACCGCCCGATAGAAACGAGCCAGCGACACCTGATACTCGGGCCTCCAGGGATCGAGATTGGCAGCGATGCGGAGGTTCTTCTCGGCGTCCTGACGCCACTTCGGATTCTTCGAGAGGGCGAGCCCGAGGAGATGGTAGGTTTCTGCACTTTGAGGGTCGAGCTCGATTCCTTTGAGGCAGAGCTGGATGCACTCCCAGAAATCCTCTCCTCGGAAGGCGACCTTGGCTCGTCGAAGGAGATCCTTGGAGGTGCCGCCGTCGAGGGCCGGTGTCGCGTGGCCGGGCTTCGGCGGCGTCGGCCGATCGAATGGGACACTGTCGAGGTCTTTCTGGGCCAAGGCCTCGTAGTCCTCTCTTCGTTTCGAGCTCAACGTATCGTGAGCCTCGCTGATGCGGTGAAAGACGTAGGACAGTTTCTCCTGGAATTGCGGCTCGATGACGGACCGAAAACGATCGGGGTGGTAACGACGAGCGAGGCGTATGAACGCCTCTCGCACCGCGTCCACCTCGGCACCTTGATCGAGCCCAAGCACCTGCCAATGATCCTGGAACTGGAATTCTTCATAGAGTCGCTCGACCTCGGCTCGCTCGCGGTCCCGTTCGTGCTCCGTTGCCATGGCCTTGGATCGTTCGCCATCACCGCCGTCGCGCTTCGCGTTCTGTGGCTTTTCTCCTTCGCCTTCGGGCTCGATCAGCTCTGCCTGGAGCAAGCCGATGAGCGTCCTGGCCGTCCGCTCCTCGGGAAGGGGGCTCACGGCGAATATGTCTTTGGCGGTCTGGGTACCGTCGATGCGGGACAAGACGAAGGCTTCTTCAGGGTCGAGGTTGACTTCCTGGAAGCGTTTCATGGGATCCTTCGGAAAGCCGAGTCGACATCCGCTGTTCTTCAATGCTTCGAGACGCTTTCCCAGCTTGGGGGTCCGGCGGGCGGCTTCCATCAGGATGTCGGCCACCGAGAGGGGCTGTTTGAGAACGTCTTCGACCTCGCTGACCGGCGCAAAAGCAAGTTTCCTCGGGGGAGCGATGAGCTGCATGCAGACGATGTCGAGGAGCTGATGGCGCACGAAGGTCTCGATCTCCTCCGCCGCCACGATCTTCAACTCGACGAGGATCTCCCCGAGCCTCCTTCCGCTCTTGATGAAATGCGAGGCGTCGTCGAACTGTTGCCGGGTGATGCGTCCATGACGCATCATGACCTCCCCGAGACGGTCCTCGGCGAGCGTCGAACGGGCGCCGACGACGAAGCCGGAGTGGAACATCACCGCTCGGCGAACCGACGATGCTTCGCAGGTCAGGACACCGGTTCGTTTACCGAAGTAAAGCTTCTTGAATGCCTCGGCTACTTTTTGATTCATCGCAGGTGCACCGGGCGCACTCGTCGGGGGCGTTTTTTTTTGTGTCGGAACACAACAATTGTACCAGGAGCGCCTTCGGATTGCGATGCGGGGAAGACGGCGGGTATTTCACAATTAAATGTCGGCAGGGGATGCGACATTTAAGTTTTGAAGCTCGGGAGAGCGTCTCGGTCGAGGATGATTCTGGCAAACCATTCTAAACAAGGGATCTAAGAAAAAAAGGTTCCGCTGGTACGTGGTTTGCTTTGTGGAGTATACTGAGAACGCAAATTGGCGTCGCTCCCCAATCTCGACGCCAGCCCCGGGAGGTGCCCCCCGCACCGCCTCCCGGGGAATTTGTTTTTATCGGGACCGCATTCGGTCACCCACCTCGTTAGACTGCCGGAACACGAAGCGTGAGCCTTCCGCGTCGATCATGAGACGCTTTCCTTCTTCGATGTCCCCCGCGAGCATTCGTCGTGCAATCTCGCTTTGAAGCGCTCGTTGAATCGTTCGCTTGATGGGTCGCGCACCGTAGACCGGGTCGTAGCCCAGCTCGGCCAGGGTATTCTTGGCCGAGTCGGTGACCTCGAGGTCGATGCGTTTCTCCGCAAGCCTGGCTTTCAGCCGCTCGAGCTGAATCTCGACGATTCGCACGAGCTCCTCTCGCCCGAGTGCGTGAAAGACGACGGTCTCGTCCACCCGATTCAAGAACTCGGGGCGGAAAGTCTGCTTGAGACGGCCTAGCACCTGGCGTTTCATGGTCTCGTAGCCCTCCGAGCCACTGCCGGCCTCGACGCTCAAGATCTCGGCACTCCCGATGTTCGAGGTCATGATGAGAACCGTGTTGCGAAAGTCGACCGTCCTCCCGTGCGCGTCGGTCAGCCGCCCCTCATCGAGGATCTGCAAGAGCAAGTTGAACACCTCGGGGTGCGCCTTCTCGATCTCGTCGAACAGAACGACGGAGAAAGGCTTGCGGCGAACCGCTTCCGTCAACTGACCGCCCTCCTCGTATCCGACGTAGCCCGGAGGCGCGCCGATGAGTCTCGCCACGGCGTGCTTTTCCATGTACTCGCTCATGTCGATCCGCACGAGCGCCTTCTCGTCGTTGAACAGGTACTGCGCCAGGGAGCGCGCGAGCTCAGTCTTGCCGACGCCGGTGGGGCCCAAGAACACGAAGCTGCCAATGGGACGGTCGGGATCCTGGATGCCCGCGCGTGCGCGGAGAACGGCGTCGGCGACGGCGTCCACGGCTTCGTCCTGTCCCACCACTCGACGGTGAAGCTCGGAGGAAAGGTTGAGGAGCTTCTCCACCTCCCCTTCGAGCAGCTTGGCTACGGGGATTCCCGTCCAGCGCGAGACGACCTGGGCGATGTCCTCGTCGTCCACTTCCTCCTTCAACAGCATGTGCTTCGTCTGTGCCAGGCCCTGCTCGGCTTCCTTGAGGCGCGCATCCAGCTCGTTCAGGCGACCGTATCGCAGCTCTGCTACTTTGTTCAGCTCGTAGGCACGTTCGGCTCGCTCGATCTCCACCTTCGTCGCTTCGATCTCCTCGCGTAGCTTCCTGATTCGTGCGAGCTGTTCCTTCTCTTCTCGCCATTGGGCCCGGAGCACGTCGGCGAGACCCTTCTGATCCTGCAGGGTGCGCTCGAGCTCCACGAGCCTCTCCTTCGAAGCCTTGTCCTTTTCCTTCTTGAGAGCCTGTCGCTCGATCTCGAGCTGCAGGACGCGCCGGTCGACCTCGTCGAGCTCGGTGGGAACGCTGTCGATCTCGGTCCGCAGGCGAGCCGCCGCCTCGTCGACGAGATCGATGGCTTTGTCGGGCAGGTAGCGGTCGGAAATGTAGCGTTTCGAGAGCATCGCCGCCCCCACGAGAGCGGCGTCCTTTATCCGGACACCATGGTGCACCTCGTAGCGTTCCTTCAGCCCGCGCAGAATGGAGATGGTGTCCTCGACCGAAGGCTCGTCCACCAGAATCGTCTGGAACCGTCGTTCGAGAGCCGCGTCCTTCTCGATGTATTTCCGGTACTCGGACAGGGTCGTGGCGCCGATGCAATGGAGCTCACCGCGCGCCAGCATCGGCTTGAGCAGGTTGCCGGCGTCCATGGGAGCCCCCTCGGCCTTGCCCGCCCCCACGACGTTGTGAAGCTCGTCGATAAAAAGGACGACCTGGCCCGCCGATTCTTCGACAGCCTTCAAGACCGCTTTGAGCCGCTCTTCGAACTCGCCACGATACTTCGCCCCGGCGATGAGCGCGCCCATGTCGAGGGCCACGACCCGTTTTTCCTTGAGGCCCTCGGGAACGTCGCCCCGAACGATTCGCTGGGCGAGTCCCTCGGCGATGGCGGTCTTCCCCACGCCGGGCTCACCGATCAGCACCGGGTTGTTCTTCGTCCGGCGAGAAAGTATCTGGATGGTCCTTCGAATCTCGTCGTCCCGGCCAATCACCGGATCGAGCTTTCCAAGAGAAGCGAGCTTCGTGAGGTCCCGCCCGTATTGCTCGAGCGGCTCGTAGGTGGCTTCGGGGCTCTGCGAGGTCACGCGTTGGCTACCGCGCACATCCTTTAGAACCTCCAGTATCCGGTCGCGAGTGATTCCGAGCTCCTGGAAGAGCTGCCCCGAGAAGCCTGTGTCGCCGGTTACGGCAAGCAGCAGATGCTCGACGCTGACGAAGCTATCCTTGAGCTGAGAGGCTTCCTTCTGCGCGGCTTCGAGCAGTTTGCCGAGCCGCTCCGACAAGTAGATCTGTCCGGCTCCGCCGCCCTTGACCGCCGGAAGAGTCTCGAGTCGCTTCTCCAGCTTTCCATCGAGAAAGCTCTTGTGATGGCCGAGCCGTGACAGAACCCTTTCGGCAACGCCGCTGTCCTGCTCGATCAGCGCCTTCACGACGTGCTCGACATCGAGTTGCTGGTGTGAATATTGGCTCGCCAGCGACTGTGCCCTTCCCACAGCCTCCTGGGTCTTCTCGGTAAGCTTCGTGAAATCCATGGAGCCTCCTTGGAGTTAGATTCTAGTCTATGAGCAAATAATTGTCAATTAATATGCTGTGTATTCACTAAGATTAACTTGATTAATCTTCTCGCTTGACCTATAATCACACTGACGACAAAACTCGAGAGGAGTGCAGAAACGATGGGTAAACCAATTGGAATCGACCTCGGAACGACGAACTCCGTAGTCTCCGTCCTGGAGAGCGGCGAGCCCAAGGTCATCGTGAACTCGGAAGGGGACCGGATCACGCCAAGCGTGGTCGCCTTCAACAAGGACGGCCAACGACTGGTCGGTCAAATCGCGAGACGCCAGGCTATCACCAACCCGGAGAACACCGTGTCCTCGATCAAGAGGTTCATCGGGCGGCGCTACGACGAAATCGAGCAGGAAGCGGCGAGAGCCACCTACACCGTCAAGCGCGGTAAGAACGGTGAGGTCCTCATCAGGGCCGGTGGAAAAGACCATTCCCCGCCAGAGATTTCCGCCGTGATCCTCACGAAGCTCAAGCAGGCCGCCGAAGACTATCTCGGAGAGAAAGTCACCGAAGCGGTGATTACCGTTCCCGCCTACTTCAACGACGCCGAGCGTCAGGCGACGAAAGACGCCGGCACCATCGCCGGGCTCGAAGTGCTTCGCATCGTCAACGAGCCCACGGCGGCGGCGCTCGCTTACGGCCTCGAGAAGAAGAAAGAAGAGACCATCGCCGTATACGACTTCGGGGGCGGCACGTTCGATATATCCATCCTGGAAGTCGGCGACGGCGTCATCGAGGTCAAGGCGACCAACGGCGATACTCACCTGGGAGGCGATGACCTCGATCAGCGGATCATCGAGTGGATGGTCAAAGAGTTCAAGAAGGACCAGGGAATCGATCTGTCGACGGACAAAATGGCCTTGCAGCGGCTCAAGGAGGCGGCGGAAAGAGCCAAGATCGAGCTCTCGACGTCGGTCGAGAGCGAGATTCACCTTCCGTTCATCTCGGCGGACGCTTCGGGCCCCAAGCACTTCCAGATGAAGCTCACGCGGCCTTCGTTCGAGCATCTGGTCGACGATCTGATCGAGCGAACCCTCGGACCCTGCCGCAACGCCCTCGCCGACGCCGGAGTCGAGCCGAAGGACATCGACGAGGTCGTACTCGTCGGCGGCTCCACCCGCATCCCCAAGGTGCAGCAAGCGGTGAAGGACCTCTTCGGTCGCGAGCCACACCGGGGTGTCAACCCCGATGAGGTGGTCGCGATCGGGGCCGCCATCCAGGCGGGCGTTCTCAAAGGCGACGTCAAGGACGTCTTGCTCCTCGACGTGACCCCGCTTTCGCTGGGCATCGAGACCCTGGGTGGGGTCTTTACCAAGCTCATCGAGCGCAACACGACCATCCCCGCGAAGAAGAGCGAAGTCTTCTCGACCGCTGCCGACAGCCAGACGAGCGTCGGCGTGATGGTGCTGCAGGGCGAGCGAGAGATGGCGCGGGACAACCGGTTGCTGGGTCAGTTTCAGCTCGTCGGAATCCCGCCCGCTCCTCGGGGCGTTCCGCAGATCGAAGTGACGTTCGACATCGACGCCAACGGAATCGTCAACGTCGGTGCCAGGGACCTGGCGACGGGCAAGGAGCAGACCATCACCATCACCAGCTCGAGCGGCCTCAGCAAAGAGGAGATCGACCGCATGGTCAGAGAGGCCGAGCGCAACCGCGAGGAGGATCAAAGGACCCGGCAGGAAGTCGAGACCAAGAATCAGCTCGATCATGCGATATTCACTTCCGAGCGAAGCTTGAACGAGAACCGTTCGGTGCTCGACCCCGCCATCGTGAGCGAGATGGAAGACGCGCTCGAGAACGCCAAGAAGGTTCATGGAGGCGATGACACCGCGGCGATGAAGTCGGCGTCCGAACGGCTCACGAGCGCGACGCACCGCATGGCGGAGCAGCTCTACGGCAAGACCAAGGCCGAGGCCAAGGAAGACGACGTCGTCGACGCGGAATATACCGAGGTCGACTAATCAAGGCGAGCGCGGCGTCAAATGACGCCGCGCTTCTTTCCGATCTTGATGAATGCCTCGATGGCGCACCCGACCTGATCGGGGCTGTGAGCTGCCGAGAGCTGGACTCGAATTCGTGCCTGGCCTCTCGGCACAACGGGAAAGCTGAAACCGACGACGTAGATCCCTTCCTCGAGGAGGTCACTCGCCATCTCCTGCGCCAGCCGCGCGTCACCGAGGAGAATGGGAACGATGGGATGCTGGCCTTCGACGATGCGGAATCCGCACGAGGACATCTCCCGGCGAAACCGCTGGGTGTTCTCCATGAGCCGCTTCCGATGCCCCGAGGTGGTCTCCAGGATCTCCAGCACCTTGGTGGCGGCCGATACGATCGGCGGGGCCAACGAATTTGAGAACAGGTAGGGTCGGGAGCGCTGGCGCAGCAAATCAATGATCTCCTGGCGCCCAGAGGTGAATCCCCCGGCCGCTCCGCCGAGCGCCTTGCCGAGAGTCGAGGTGACGACGTCGACCCGAGCCTGCACGCCGAATCGCTCCGGCGTTCCCCGGCCCGTTTCCCCGACGAAGCCCGTTGCGTGGGAGTCGTCCACCATCACCATGGCATCGTAACGCTCCGCGAGGGCGCAGATCTCGTCCAGGGGCGCATAAGTCCCGTCCATGCTGAAGACGCCGTCGGTGGCGATCAGACGCAACTGAGAGGTTTGCGCCTCCTTCAGCCGGTCTTCCAGATCGTTCATGTCGCGATTCGCATAGCGCAGGCGCTTCGCCTTGGAGAGCCGAATCCCATCGATGATGCTCGCGTGATTCAGCGAGTCGCTGATCACCGCGTCGTCTTCGGAAAGGAGCGTCTCGAAGAGGCCGCCGTTGGCATCGAAGCAGGAGCTGTAGAGAATGGCATCGTCGGTGCCGAGAAAACCCGCGATCTTCTCCTCGAGCTCCTTGTGGATGTCCTGGGTTCCGCAAATGAATCGAACCGACGACATACCGAATCCACGAGCGTCGAGGCCAGCATGTGCCGCGCGGACCACCTCGGGGTCGCTGGATAGCCCGAGGTAGTTGTTCGCGCAGAAGTTCAGCACCTCTCCCGCCTTGACCGAGATCGAGGCACCCTGGGAGGATTGGATCACGCGCTCGTGTTTGAAGAGTCCGGCCTCTTCGATTTCTCTAAGGGCCGAGCGGTAACGGTCGCGGGCTTCACCAAACATGTACGAATTCCTTCAAACGACGGGAGAACGATGCCGCCGCCTCAGGTGCGCGATGAGGTCGCCGGTGACCAGCAGGAAGACCTGGATGGGATCCTCTCCCTGGCGAAAACGGACTTCGCTTGCCTGATACCGTTTCAGATCATCGATGGCGGCAAGAAAGATTCTCTGCTGGGACTCCCTGACACCCGAGAACGACAGGAACTCGTCCGGTCGAAAGCCCGCGAGAAGGGCCTTCACCCTGGCCAGTTGCTCCGGCTTCCGTTCGGCCTCGAACGCCTTGACGCGATCGAAGAGATTCGCCAGGCCGTCCAGGAGCTGGCCGATGTCGAGCACGTTCTCCAGATCGCGGCGGAAGAGCATCTTTCTCGTGATCGAGGCGTCGAACAGAATCAGCTGCTCCACGAGTACGGTACTCAGCGTCTCTCCGACTTCACGAATCCGCAAGCCGAGCTCATCGACGACGGCATCGATGCGACCCACGATGAACTCCGAATCGACGCGCGTGCTTGCCGAGGCTCCACCACCCAAGGGCACGAATCGGCGAACCCAGCGTCCCAGCTCTTGCCGCATGAAACGGACATCACCGGCGAGGTCTCGAACTCGCTGGCCGTACCGCCCGCGAAGCGTTTCTCCGCTCCCCGTCATCGGGCAGGTAGCCATCAGGTGCTCGAGCTGGTGGAGGCGTCGGCCGAGCGCGAAGAAATGCTGACCGAGACGTTCGACCCGCCGATCGTAGCTCACCCGGAGGTCGGCCGTGGACGTTTTGCCGATGGCGTTCTGACCCAGAAGTCTCAGATCCTTTCGAATGTTCTCGATGCCGGTGAAGGCTTCCGACGAAAGCAGCGAAGCGGCGACGAGAATCTGATCCAGGAGATAATCGACGATGTCCCCATCGGAAATACGGCCCACACACCTTCCCAGAACATCGATGGAGCATTCTCGGGAAAGAAACTCCAGCGCTGCCTGATCGCGTCCGTCGTTCGACTCCGGCGGAGTCGACTCGGACGGCTTTCCGCCACGCAGCATCGCGTACAAGCCCCCGGTACGCGCCGACAAATACTCTGTGGGAAGGTGCGACAACACGACCCCTTCTGACTTTGGAGCGCCGAGACTATAGCAATGCCGATACGATGATGTCAAAGCTTCGACGGCGACGAATCACGCCAACGCTGCCTCAAATGGCCGAGCCGGCTCACGATCGTCTCTCTCAACCGGCGGAACTCCTGCAAATCCCCCTGCGCCAGAGCGAGACGGCAGTCGTCGAGCTTTTCGACGAGGTCGGACAGCTCACGATCGCGAAGAGCCGCCCGAGCGGCGCCGAGCTGGGCATCGATCGTGTCGATACGGCCCATCTCGAGGTTGTTCAAGGTGGCGATCACGTTGTCGAGTGAATCCACGGTGCCGCTATTGTAACCTGGTGCGGTGACCGATCCGTGGGTGCTGAGACGAGCGATCTTGGACCGGGGAATCGAGCTCGGTTTTTCGAAGATCGGTCTTGCTCCGGCTCGGCTCCACGACGCAGCCCCGAGACTACAGGAATGGCTCGAGCGGGGTTATGCGGGTGAGATGCGGTACATGGGACGAAGCCCGGACAGACGGACGGATGCAGGATCGAGCCTTCGCCGCGCCGAAACGGTCGTGTGTTGTGCGCTCAACTATTATCTGGGCGCTCCGGGACCGGCGCCCGCCAACCGGGGAGTGATTTCCGCCTATGCCCGGGGCGAGGACTACCATCGGGTGCTCGGGGAGAAGCTCGACGCGCTCGCGCGTTTCATCGAACGACGCGCCGGGGTGGTGACTCGTCGCTACGTCGACACCGGCCCTCTCCTCGAAAAAACCTACGCCGCGGCCGCGGGGCTCGGGTGGCTCGGAAAGCACTCGAATCTCCTTTCCCGCGATGGGAGCTCCTGGTTCTTTCTCGGCGAGATCCTCGTTCCGCTGGAGTTGCCCCTCGACACCCCGACACCGGATCACTGCGGGACCTGCACCCGTTGCATCGATGCTTGCCCGACGCGGGCCATCGTGCAGCCTTACGTCGTCGACAGCCGTCTCTGCATCTCGTACCTCACGATCGAGCTGAGAGGCTACATCCCCCGTGAGCTCAGACCTCTCATTGGCAACCGCATCTACGGCTGCGATGACTGTCAGGACGTCTGCCCCTGGAACCGGTTCGCCAAGAGGAGCGAAGAGGCCAGGTTCTTTCCACGTGAGCCTCTGTCGACGATGGACCTCGTCTCGATGCTGCGCATGAGCCGCGAGGAGTTCCAGCAAGCGACGAGGGGAAGCGCCATCAGACGAGCCCGGTACGCGGGGTTCTTGCGGAACGTGGCCGTGGCGCTGGGAAACAGCGGGGCGACCGAAGCAGTTCCTCCGCTCGTCCAAGCCCTCTCCCACGAGGAGCCTCTGGTGCGCGGCCACGCGGCCTGGGCCCTCGGTGCCCTCGGGGCCGATGAGGCCTCGAGTGAGCTTTTGGATGCTCTCGGGAGAGAGGAAGAGGCCCCAGTGCGCGAGGAGATCCAATGGGCGCTCACAGCACTCGCAGGGTGATGAAAACTCATCCCACCCTGTGCGAGCGGAGCGAGCCCGGCGCAATCGTCCGCATTCGGGCTGCTTCGTGGGTATCAGATGTGAGCACGCAGTGCGAATAATTGCCGCGCCGTAAGCAGGTCGAGCCGTGGCGGACGATCGATTACGGGTCCCGCTACGGCATTAAGCACTGGATGATGAAATCAGAGCGGCTCGACCGCCACCTCGCGCAACCAGTTCTTGATGCGCGCCTGAAGCGTCTTTTCCTTATCGAGCGTCGAGGCCAGCTCGGTGAGCTCCTCTTTGGTGAGGGCGCGAACCTCGGCGGGAATCACAACGTAGCGCTCGTCGGCCGTGAGGGACCGCTCTTCCTCCTCGTCGTCGTCGTTGTCGAGATAGGAGGAGAAAAAGTGGACCGCCCCGGTCTCGCGGTCGAGGTAATAACGGTGGTCTTTCGAGCCGTCGGCGAAAGCCTCTTCCAGCTCCTCCCAGTCGACACGAATTCGCTTGGGTTCCAGCTGATTCACGGCTCGTAATCCAGCGTGCTGACGTCCCAAAAGGTATGATACGCGCCTTCGTCGTATAGTTGAAGGAAGCGGTCCAGCTTCTGGCGAATGAGGGTACTGCGATGACCGGGAAGGGCCGCCGGGTGTTGATAGCCGTAGCTGAAATAAGCCCGGATGAGGAGGCTCCGGTCGCCATGGGGGAGCGCTCGCAGATTGTCGACGAAAGCCGGAAAGCTGCCCGAGCGGAGGAGATAGAACTCGACGTTCGAAAGGTAGAAAGCCGAGAGGACCTCACCTTGCTCGGCAACCACTTTCCCGATGGCTTTCAGGGCCTTGTCACCCGCGAAGTCGCCAACGACGGGAATCAGGCGGCCATCCTTCGCAAGCGAGCGCACGTACTCGTAGTCCTGGGGACGGGCGAGAAAGTGGCCATGGCGGCCACTCCGTGCTCTCGATAGGAGGAGCTGGCGATAAGTCGGATGGTAGGCCATCGGCGGCCGTCCGAAGCTCCGAAACCGCAGATGGAGCTGCTCCTCGAAGAACGAGGAGTAGATGGAATCGATCGTCTTTCGATCGTTCTCGTCGAGAGAGAATTGGAGCACCGCTTCGACGTGCGAGAACGCGGCTCCACGATTGTCGGCGAAGCGTCCCTCGTCGCGGGGCGCAGACTCGAATGCGGCAACCATCTCTTCGAAGCCCTCGAAGGTGGCTCCCTCCTCGCAGCGGCGGGAGAACAGCGTGCAGAGGTAGTCGTATGGAGTCTCCGAAGAGACCAGCAGGTAGTTGAGCAATAGATGATGGAGCAGGTTGTCGCGACGAATGTCGATGATGAATGCCCAGGACGGCCTGAGCCGACCGATGTAATGAAAATTCTGCTCCGGGCCGACCCCCAGGTAGACCCCGCCGGCGGGCTCGAGCCGATCGACCACCTCGGCGTAGCTCGTCTCGTTCGAGATCAGGTTGTCGGTATCGAAATAGCCCCCCTTCTCCGAGAGCTCTTCGACGAGCGCCGCGAACTGCGGGACCGTTTGAGACGTCCGCTGACAGCCCGCCGAGACAGCGAGGACGCCAATGAGGAGGAGGTAGCGTTCCGGTCGCAATGCCATCATTCAATCGAGCGACCAGAGCCTACCGGCTGAGAGCCGCTTGCATCTCCTCGACGGAGGTGAATTTCAGCCGCGGCCGCTCGGTGCCGGCGG
The DNA here is from genome assembly GCA_035620555.1 of Vicinamibacteria bacterium. NCBI lineage: Bacteria > Pseudomonadati > Acidobacteriota > Vicinamibacteria > Vicinamibacteria bacterium. Next base: position 6,324 of record DASPGQ010000483.1, on the reverse strand, counting down.
CTCGTTCGATCTCGAGGGCATCGAGCTTCTTCCAGTCGTCGTACGAGAAGAAGCTCGGCTTTCGCTCCTCGACGAGCCTCCGGGCCGCATCCACCGACGGGAGCTCGGGGTCGAAATGCACGCCTCTATCGAGATCTTCGAGCATGCATTTCACGGTCTCGAGGGCGTCGGGCTTGTTCGTTCCGATTACTCCCGATGGCCCGCGCTTGATCCAGCCGGCGCAGTACTGGCCGGCGAGGTGCTCCCCGGTCGCTTGCTCCACCACGCGTCCCTTCTCGTTGGGGATTACGCCCCAGTCCTCTCGGAAGGGCACGCCGGGCAGGGCCACGCCATAATACCCCACCGAACGGAACACGAGACCGGCGGGAATCTCTTCGACCTCATCGGTCGCTCGCGGTCGTATGCCTCCCCTCGAGTCGAGGTAGAGCTCGTTCTTCACGAGTCGAACGGCGCCGACCCCCCCGTCCTCGCCCGCGAGGAGCTCGGTTGGCGAGACACAGAACCGCAGGACCAGCTTCTTGGCCTTTCCTGATCGCTTCTCCGCGGCGTATTGCTGAAGGATCTCGACCTTGCGATCGGCCGAACTGTCGGGGTTCCGTTCCAGAAAAGCCTTCGACGTCTCGTCGAGACGAGCGTCCTCTTCCGGCACCCAGATGTCGGCGACCTCCATCTCACCAAGCTCTTTGATTTCCGGATTCGTGAAGGCGGCCTGGGCGGGTCCGCGACGACCCAGCATGTAGACGGTGTTCACCCGGGACGCCGCGAGGGCCTCCAGAGCGTAATCGGCGACATCGGTTTTCTCGAGCTCTTCCTTACTCCGGCAGAGAATCCGGCAGACATCGACGGCCACGTTTCCGACACCGACGACGGCGACTGCCTCCTGGGAGAGATCGAACTCCCGTTCGCGGTAATCGGGATGGCCGTTGTACCAGGCGACGAACTCGGTCGCCGCGTGGCTTCGCGGCAAGTCTTCGCCGGGAATACCCATGCTGCGGTCGATCTGCGCCCCGACGGTGAAAACCACCTGATGGTAATGCTTCTTCACATCCTCGAGCGTCAAATCAGTGCCGAACTCCACGTAGCCGAAATATCGAAACCGCGGATGGGCGGCGATTCGATCGTAGGCCTTGGTAACCGACTTGATCTTCTGGTGATCGGGAGCGACCCCGCCACGGACGAGGCCGAACGGCGTGGGAAGCCGGTCGAACAAGTCGATCTCTACGACGAGATCCTTTTGTTTGAACAGGTGCTCGGCCGTGTAGAAGCCGGTGGGACCGGCGCCGATAATCGCAACTCGGAGTGGAGTCGATTCCGTACCCGCAGAGCCTTCCGCCATGGTTGCAGTCTTCCCTCTTCGATTGGTTTTCGGTTGGGTGGTGACAACTTTTGATTATATCGAGATGGGCACCTGGCCGTCACTTTCTCTGTTTTCGGAGGGCGTCGCGCTCGGCGAGCATTCGATCGAAGCGCACCGTCTGCTCTTCCGTCAGAACGGCGCGAATGTCGCGGCGGAACTGTTGGCGCAAGGTGTCGAAGTCCCGGCGAGAAGCTTCCCAGAACTCGCGCGCGATCTCGTGGTTCTTGGCGAGAACGACCTCGAGTGCCTCCCGCTGTTCGGGCGACAGATCGAGCACTTGCTGGAGATGCTCTCTGAAAGGTCGAACGTGGTCGTCGTGCTGGCGGGGCGAGACATTCACGGCGTCGGAGTGCACCGCCCGCTCCAGCACGACCCGATCGACGAAGATACCCAAGCCAACCCCGAGCACGAGCGTCGCCGTGAGGGTGGTCCACATCCATCGGTTTGCTGGCCTCATGGCACCTCCCCGGGAAACGGCTCGAGAGCGATGAGCAGCACCGGCTCGGGGGTCGCCCGGGCGAACACCGTGTCGTTCCCGATCGCCTCTCGTTCCAGCACCGTCAAGTCGGTCTCCTGCTGTGCGGCGGCCCAGACCGTGATCAATGCGGCGACGAGAGCTCCCGCGGCGAACGGCAGGAGCCGCAGGCCGACGCGGCGCCACTTCCACAACGGCTCGTCTCGCCTCTCACGGAAACGGACGACGAACCCCGGATCGGGCTCGACCTCGAGACCGAGCCCCTCTCGCAACGAACGAAAGGACGACGCCAGCTCTCGGCAAGTAGAGCACCGTTCCACGTGGATTGCGACTCTTTCGGCTTCCTCCTGCGAGAGCTCGGCGTCGATCCACGCCGAGATCTTCTCATCGTCGCGGCAGAGCATCTTTTTCCTCCAGCAGGGCCCGAAGCTCGAGACGGCCCCGATGAATGCGCGCCTGAACCGTGCCCAAAGGCCAGCCGAGCGTTTCGGCGATTTCTCGATAGCTCAAACCCTCGACCTCCCTCAACACGATCGCGAGCCGGTGCTCGGGCCTGAGTGCATCCAGTGCTCGCGCCGTGTCCCATCGCGCATCGAGACCCTCATGAGTTCTCGCCGCCGGCTCGGGCCACGGGCGGTCGCGCTCGAGCTCCACTTCGCGACGACGGTTTCGACGACGGAGCTCGTCCTGGGCCCGGTTGATCGCGATACGAAAGAGCCAGCTCCGGAACGTCCCCGAACCCCGGAAGTTCCTCGCCCGCCGATGCACGGTGAGAAACGTCTCCTGAGCGACGTCCTCGGCCAGCGAATAGTCCTTGAGCAGGCGTATGACCAGATTGCGGACCCGCGCTTCGTAGCGGACGACCAGCTCCTCGAAAGCCCGCTCGTCGCCGTCGAGGTAGCGTGAGAGGAGCTCCTCATCGGCGGCGCCCATCGGAGCCTCAGCATATCGCGACTACCTCGAATTTAGAGACGGCGCCCAGGCGGGTTTTGTTACAAGCGCGCCACTACAGGTGTATATTTGGTGAACTGAAGCGGCTCAGCCTCTACGACCGTTTCCCCTGCCGCAGCGCATCGCGAGCGCGTCCCCCAGCTTCCGGAGTTGCGGACGGAGTGCCTCCAGAAAATCGTCGAACTGTCTGTCGAGGTTTAGGTCGAAATCCTGGGAGCCCAAGAGACACTTCAGCCGCTGCGTGTCGTGCGGTGAGACGCTTTCGAGCGCGATACCGCTGAACCCGCCCCCCGTACGCCCGTCGCCGTTCGAGGCCCTCGGTCGCGTCCAACGGACTCGCCCGCCCGCTTCGAAGGGGCTCTCTTCGGCGAACTGAATGCGAAGCTGCACGTTTTGCCCCTTCGCGAGGATGCGATCCGATTCGATACGAGCGCCGTTCTGCGAGATATCGGTAACGATGCCGTAGGCAGGAGGGATGTTGTAGCCCTGGTAGATGGCGAGAGAAACGAGACTGCGGGGGCGCACTCGCGCACAAATTCGCTTCTCGCTCGGCGTCGGTGCTGTCGCCAATGGTCCCCCCCAGCTTACGTTATCTAATCTACGCGATTCAGCGCACATGTCAAGCACTTTGGTTCCGATTCGAGAGCTCGGCCCGGATCCAGGCTCGGGCACGCATCCAGTTCCGCTGCGCGGTCCGAAGCGAGACACCGAGGGCCTGAGCCGTCTCTTCTTCGCTCAAACCCGCGAAGAATCGGCACTCCACGGTCCGCGCCAGGTTCTCGTCCCGCTCGCGAAGCACATCCAGCACCCGGTCGAGATCGAGCAGATACTCCGCTTGCTCTTCGCTCGCGACGCGCTGTTCGTCCAGCGGGATCGGACGTTCCCCCCCGCCACGTTTCGCCGCGAGGCGTGCGCGCGCGCGCCCTATGATGATTTGCCGCATCGCTCGCGCCGCGATGGCGAGAAAATGCCCGCGGTCCTCGACACGCATCCCTTTCTGGCCAGCGAGCTTGAGATAGGCTTCGTGGACCAGCCCGGTCGTGTCGAGCGTTGCGCCGCGGTTCGTACGTCGCAGATGACTCCGGGCGATCCGGCGAAGCTCGTGATAGACCATGGGAACGAGCTCGTCGAAAGCTTTCCGGTCACCATCGGCATAGGCGTGCAGCAGTCTGGTGATGTCGCCCGGTTCGGTCATAGCGGGAATCGGCAGAATAACGGTTAACCGAGCGGGGCCGCAAGCTGATAAGATCGCTCCGTGATCGCCTTGACAATGTGCGCGCTCCTGCTCGTCGCCGAGCAGCCTGACGCGAGGGCCCAGGCGGTTGTCGATCGATTGATAGGCGCGCTCGGAGGTGAAGAAGGTTGGTCCCGGGCGCGCTTCATTCAATTCACTTTCGCCCGCGAAGGCCGGAGACTGCACATCGCCTGGGACCGATGGACCGGTCGCTATCGCCTCGAGGCCACCAACGATGCCGGCATCCCCTATTCGGTGATCATGAACCTGAACACCCGACAGGGCAACGCCATCCTCGATGGCCGCCCGCTTCGAGACCGCGAGTTGTCCGATTACCTCAACCGTGCCACGAGAATCTGGGCGGGCGAGACCTACTGGCTTCTCATGCCTTACAAGCTACGGGATCCCGGCGTCGTGGTCGCGTTCGACGGCGAGGAGAGCGTCGGTGGGAGGCTCTATGACCGACTGCACCTCCGCTTCGAGGACGTCGGTCTGACACCCGGCGACGAGTTCTGGGTCTACGTCAACCGCGAAACCGGCCTCGTCGACCGCTGGCGATTTCGCCTCGAGAGCGGCTTCGAAGGCGACTACCGCTGGAGCGGATGGCAGCGGTTCGGCGGCATCCTCCTCGCGACCGAGCGCCGGAGCGAGGCCGGCGAAACGATCCGCTTCGAGGACATCTTCGTCTCCGACGTCGTGCCGGAGGAAGTCTTCTCGCTCTCGGGCGCACCGAGTCGCTAACCCCTGGTACCGCGGGCGGGAGTCGAACCCGCACGGGGTTACCCCAGGGGATAAAACGAAAGCCCCTAGTTCCGTTAGTGGTTCACCCGGACCGGCTCGAGTCCGTCATTGGCACTCGCGTCAACAGGAAATCTAGCTGGAGGACATCGTCTCGATTGCCCCAGGCAGAAGAGCGAGGTACTCTCGCACTTCCAGATTCATACGATCGATTTCAGCGAGATACCCGGATACGGCGAGTCGATAGTTTTCCGGATTCGTCTCTTTCTGACGGAGCTCCGTCACTTGACGACGAAATGAATCGATTCGTTGTAGTGTCGTCTTCAATTCCGCGTCATTCACGATCACGACCGCACCTCCACAATCCCGCGCAGACCGCCATCCCGTTTCGTTTGCCACCAGGCTTGCCGTGAATGTCTTCGCGGACAGAAGCCGGTGATCCCTCCAGTAGTTCGATGGTTCCGCACAAGAAGCGTACAAGTCACGAACGAGTACCGGTCTCACGCTTACTCTTCTGCAACTTCCTCAGGAACTTGAGACGCCGATCCAGGGTGGCGGGGTGTTCTCGTATCTCAAGGGCATCGTTAATGTCTCGAATGGTGAGGGCCGTCTCCACGACGACAGGGTCCTTAATAAGGTTGCGTTCTAGCATCCACTGAACGACCCCCGCCCAGCTCCATACCAGGGTCTTGCCGGCGATCCCAGAGTGAGGAGCTGGAAAATCTCCTTCGCCCCGTTCACCTTCAACGAGAAGTCGGATGTATTCACGGGTCACCTGAGCTCGCCTGGCGATTTCAGAAGCGTTGACCGAATCACCCGGCTCCACGGCGACGACTTTGAGACGCGGATCTGCCCGCTCGACATCCCGAATTGCCGAAACAATAGCGTCGCCCAAACTCGGCGCCTCTCGATCGAATTCGAGATAGGCGATACCACTCCGGAACGCAAGAGTGGCGTCATCGCAACCCGCTTCGAAGAGCGCATCCTCGAGCTCGCTCGTCGGCTCCGAAACACCCGACAGGATGAGCACGAAGTTATGGATCTTGTCTTGCTTGCTCATCGTCTCAAGGTCGTGAGTCGTGCGGGCACTTATCTACTTACCGCCTAATCTGCCGAGCGTGATTCTCCGGGACTCTCGGCGTTGACCACACGGAGAGCATGCATCCCTCGCGGCTCTCTTCCGGGCAATACAAACGACCCCAGGCATGTGAAGACCCGCCCGCTTCCACGAATCGCCATCCGCGACTGTCGGCGTATTGAACAGCCTCCTCGATGACCCGACGTGGGTGCGTCGGCCGCGCCATCTCTTGCTCACTTTAACGTTCTAGTTGACATTTGTCAACTCATTACGATGATGTCCTTGAACGCGAGTCGGACCAACCTCAGAACGCTTCAAGCCAAGTTCCTTCGCTTTTAGGTGGAGCTCGCGGGTCAGGGCAGAAATGCCTCGCACACCACACATCGACCTGGTACCGGGGGCGGGAGTCGAACCCGCACGGGTTACCCCAGGGGATTTTAAGTCCCCCGCGTCTGCCATTCCGCCACCCCGGCTTCGGTCTGGTCGTTTCC
>DASPGQ010000482.1 GCA_035620555.1 Vicinamibacteria bacterium | reverse complement strand
CGGCGGTCTCTCCCGACACGGTGCATCGGGACTCGTAGTTCAAACGATCGCGTAACATCCAGAAGAAACACACAGGCTCGAAGACCCAAGGGTCGCGGAGGTTGTCGCAAGAAGGAGATCGGGGAGGCTTCCCTAGCCAAGGGCTAAAGTGGCTAGAGAGTCAGTAGACAGAATGGTGGTGGCAGCCTCGGCGCAGCATTCACGAACGTTGACGTCGAGTCCAACCCTCACTGCCTAGCTGCCGTACTCAGCAGCCAATCACTTTGGCATAAGCGTAAAGCAGACGACTGCGAGGAGCCCGATCTCCGACCGCAGTTGCTCGGGGCCCGAGTCCGGTGTCGGCGGCGACAAACAGGAAAGCACGGTGGCGAGGACGGCTCGCATCGCCCAGCGAAAGGCCGCCTGAGCGATCTTCCTACGTTACCCCGTCGCGTCTAATCTGGGAGGACGATGCAGCCGAAAAGCGCGGCGCACGCTGGCCCCATGAGCGTGCTCACCGGTGAGCCAATCGAGGTCCGCACGCGACAGCGCGGCCACTCGGCGATCGCTACAGGCGTCGCGGCAGGGACACATGTTCTCATCCTGCTGGCGTTGATGGTCTTTCTGGGGCGCGTACCCACGCTCTCCGAGGGACCGGTCGGTTTCGAGCCGCTCACACTGGTTTTCGAGATCGAGGTGGGGCCCGGGGGTGGCGGGGGCGGAGGAGGAGAAGAATCACCGGCGCCGCCGTCGGTGCGAAAGGCCGAGGGCGAGGACGTCGCCGAGGTGGCGATTCAACCGAAGGCGACCGAGCCGCTGATCTTCGAACCGGATCCCACACCGGTCGAACAGGCGCTCGAGCCTGCGATGGACGTTGTCGCGCCTTTCGTGCCCACCGCCCCCGACGAGATCACACAAAAAGGCGTTCTGGAAGGAACCGAACAAGCGAACGAGTCAGGCGGTCCCGGAAGCGGGGGTGGGGCCGGTACCGGCGTGGGGACGGGCATCGGTCCCGGCGAAGGTCCCGGAGTGGGCGAGGGACGAGGCGGCGGCTACGGCGGCGGGGCGTACCGCGTGGGGTCGGGTGTCGAGCCCCCGATCGTGATCCGCCGCGTCGAGCCGGCCTACACCAACGAGGCTTTGCGGAAAAGGATCGAAGGCGAAGTAGTGTTGGAAGTCATCATTCTGAAGGACGGAACCGTCGGGAGCGTCGGTTTAATCGAAAGCCTCGACCCGGAACTCGATCGAAGCGCCATCGAGGCGGTGCGGAAGTGGCGCTTCCTCCCGGGGAAGTTTCGCGGCCAGCCTGTCGACGTCATCGCCGAAGTCGTCGTCGATTTCAAGCTGTTTTGAGGCCCGCGCTTACGGGCTCGCCTCGACCTGGCGAACCATGAGCACGACGCTCGTCAGACCCGAAGTGCGGCAAATGTCGAGAATCTGAACGAGACGGCCGTACGGCACGCCATCGTCTCCCCAGATCGCGACGGGAACGTCGAAATCACCGCCGGCTTCCAGAAGAAGCTGATCCGAGAGCGTCAAGAGGGTCACCTCCCGATCACCCAGAAAGATCCGCCCGCTCGCTTCGACGGAGATGCTCACCCCCGCGTCCCCGCTCGCCTCTCCCGACTCCGCCGAAGGAAGCTCCACGCGAATGCCGGGGTTGATGAAGGCCGACGTGAGGAGGAAGAAAACCAGGAGCTGGAACACGACGTCGATGAGCGGGGTCAGATCGATTGGCGCCCCCACTCGCTTTCTGCGGCGAAAGCTGATCATGCCTCATTCCTTCGAGCATCGGATGCCGGCGAAGACGCGCCGAAACTGGCGACTTCCGCCAAAGCCTCTTCCATCGCAAGGGCAAGAGCGTCGATACGGCTCTGGAGCCATTCATGCGACACGATGGCGGGGATGGCGACGACGAGTCCGGCCACGGTCGTGAGCAGTGCCTGCCAGATTCCACTCGCGAGAACCGAGGGATCCGGCGGGCCTTGCATCGTCGAGACCGCGAGAAACGCCTCCACCAGACCGACGACGGTGCCGAGGAGCCCCAAGAGCGGCGCGATTCGGGCGATGACCGCGATGCCCCTCAAACCCCGTTCCAGGTCATGGAGCTCGCGGTTGCCGGACACGGTGAGGATCTGCTCTCGCTCTTCGCTCGAGAGATCGCGCGATCGCAGGGACGTTCCGAGGACGTTCATGATGGGACCACGATTCTCGCGGCAAAGGCTCGACGCGTCTTCGACCTTGCCTTGAGCGACGAGCAGAACGACCTGCGGCACGAGCTTCCGCTGCCCCGAACCGAACCGATACAACGCATAGGCGCGATCGAGAAAGATGGCGAAGCCGATGACGGAACAGAGCACGATCGGCCAAAGGAGCGGGCCGGCTTGAAGAATGAAGTTCATGGCATCTCCTCGCCGAACAAAATAGGTCCACGAGGCCCGACGAGCAAGCCCTTTCCCGGCGCCAGGAACCCAGGCTGACCTACCGCACCGGGGTACGGAGCGGGTGGTGTGGTCACCCTGCCATTTAGAAACGCGGGAAGAAGCTCACGGGATGCCATATCGCTTGGTGAGACGGTTGGACGAGCTCGCGAACCTTCCGATCGGCGTCCAGAAGCTCTGCGATTCCGACTTCGTCAGATCGGTGGCGGAGCCCAACCGCCGAGCGCTTCTTCGACGCGCGCCGCGAGCGCGATGACCCGATCGTCTCGCCACGGGCCCGCGGTCAGCTGGACGCCGATCGGAAGGCCTCCCGACGACGTACCCGCCCGGACGACCGCGGCAGGCCATCCGGTCAGATTCTGGGTCATCGTGTAACTGAATCCCGGATACGAGTCGGGAAGCTCGCTCGGCCTCAGCGCCGGGAAAGCATTGACCGGAGACACGAAGAAATCGTAGCGATCGAAAAATGCCAGGGCGTTCCGACAGAACCGGTCCCACCGGTCTCGGAGGCGGACGAGTCGCTCGGGTTCGCGCGTGGGCGCTTCGAGATAACGAGAGAGCGTGGTCTCCTCGAGGGAGGTCCCCGCCTCTTCCAGCAGAAGGCGCACCTGAGCCCCGCCGTCCCATCCACGGAGAAGCCCGGCGTGAAGCTCGACGGTCGTCTCGATGCCGTCGGGTCGCGCTTCCTCGAAAGAAATGCCTTTCCCCGCGAGCGCGGCGACCGTGGCCTCGACGACCCTCACCGTCTCGTCGGTCGGAGGAGCAATGCCGTTGTCGACGAAGAAAGCGCCCCGCAGCTTCGAGAGCTCGACGTCGGATGAACGAGTGAGAGGAACGGGCGCAATGAACGGGTCTTTGCCATCCGGCCCCTCAATGATCTTCAGCAGGAGCTCGAGGTCCTCGACACGGCGGGCGAGCGGCCCGACGTGGACCATGCGCTGAGTGACACCGCGCGGCGGCGGAAAGTGCCCCGTTCTCGGTACGCGGCCCGAGGTCGGCTTGAGGCCCGCGATCCCGCTGAAATGAGCGGGCAGCCGGATGCTTCCGCCGAGATCGCTTCCTACGTCGAAATAGGAGCCGCAGGCGGCCACGATCGCCACCGCGCCCCCGCTCGAGCCCCCTGGCATCCGAGTCACATCGTAGGGGTTGTGGGTACGACCGTAAACCCGGTTGTCGGTGTCATACGACAAGGTCATCTCCGGGGTGTTGGTCTTCCCCAGGAGGATGGCACCTTCGGCCCGAAGACGGGCGACCACGGTGGCGTCTCGCATTGGCACGTGCTCGGCCCGACCCAGGGTTCCGTAGGTAGAACGCACCCCTTCGGTATCGAACGTGTCCTTGATCGTCATCGGAACTCCGTGAAGAGCTCCGACTTTCTCGTCTCGCGACAGCGCCCGGTCCGCGGCCCTCGCTTCTTCGAGAGCACGATCGGCACTCGAGCACACCACGGCGTTCAGCCGCGGATTGACGGCTTCGATTCGATCGAGGCAAGCGCGAACGAGTTCTTCGGCCGAGACTTCCTTCCTTCGGATTGCTGCGGCCACCGCGCTCGCCGACAGACAGAGCACTTCCTTCAAGGGAAGGGAATTCTAACCGGGACTCAGCTTTCCCGTCACCCATGGCGGGGAAGAGTCGGCCTGGGGATAATAGAAAGCGCGATCGTTTGATGACGAAATTCGAGGTCCCATGATCAAAACACTGTCTCTTTCTCTTCTTTTCATCTTCGGATGTGTGGAGATCGGTCGGGCGACCGACGTCGAGATTCTCGGCGGCCTCGCCGTCTGGTCTCCCGCTCTCGACACTCGTTTCGACGCCTCCTACACGCCGTCTCGTGTCGTGGGAATCAACCAGCTCTTCACCGACCCTGAC
>DASPGQ010000481.1 GCA_035620555.1 Vicinamibacteria bacterium | reverse complement strand
CGAGACCTACGGTGGCGGTGATGCTGGCTTCGGGCGGGAAGCGGGGCCACTCGGACTCCTCGATTCGCCGGGATGAAACGGTTCGAAGGCATGCGCCATTATGGGGTGAGGGACGGAAGACGTTCGAGCAGACGCAACCTTCGGGGCGGAGGATCGTCGGTGACGATTCAGCGTCCGGGCACTCCGATCGGAAAGAAACAAGGAGAATCGAGCCATGAAAAGCCTGCCCCCCTTTTTCACCACCTTGATGGCAGGGCTGCTGCTCGAGGGTCCGGCCAGCGCCCAACAGTCCCTCGGCCAACAGATGGAACTGCTCGAAGCACAAAGGGACGCAGTCGAAAGCTCGAATGCCCATCAGCGCATACCAGCCATGTACGTGATCAAGGAACTGGCGCTGTCCTCCGATTTCGTTCCGGTGAAGTCGAAGGCACTGGAGTTGCTTCAGGAACCGGTCGGCAGCAGCACCGATCAGATCCGGCTCCCCGCCATCTACGCGATCGCAGAGCTGGCGAACAGTACCGACGACCACACAGTGAAGCTCGAGGCGATCGAGTCACTCACGGAGCCCTTTCATTCGGAACAACTCGTGGCCCGCGACGTCGCGATCGACGCCATGAACCTCATCGTGGGTCGAATCGATAAGACGGATCCGTCATCCGAAAATCTCATCGTCGCGGCTCTCAACCTCCTCATCCGCGCGGCCGACAGCGGGAACAACGGCGCACGGATGCCTGCCATCAATGCCGTGTGGTGTACGGTCTCGGGTTCCAATTTCGATCAGGCCTACTCCGTCGCTCTAGATGTGCTCGCCAAACCCATCAGCTCGCGGGCATTGATCGGCGGTATGGAAGTTCGCTTCATGGCGATCGAGGCCATTGAGCGGGTGGGTATCGAAGCGAAGTCTCACGAAATCAAAGAGAAGGCGATCAGATTGTTGAGCGATGTCCCCGATACCGACAAAGAGAGAGCCCGACAGGCGACTACTCGCATCTATGAAACCATGGAGTAGGTCGAATAGATTCCTCATTAATAAGCCGGTCCCAAGACAGTCCCCATCCCCTCGTGGTCGACGTGGAGCGATGCTCTCCGGCCTCTCGAAAATCGAAGCCCCGTGGTACGTCGGTTCTCTTCGGGGGAACGACGTGACCGCGGCTATCTCTGCGCGATGATGCGCTCGTAGTTGGATTGCGCGAACTCCTCCAGGGAATCGGCGAAGTGCTTGGCGAGCTCCTCCCACCGGAGGATCGCCCGCCCCTTTGTGCTGTTGTCGTGGCCGTCGAAGCTCCGAGTGCGGATCCCGCCGGTTGGAACGGCCTCACCCGCATAGGCGAACTCATCCTCGCGCCCATAGGCACCGGCATCGATCTTGTAGTGGAGGACGTAACCCTTTTCAGGAACCTCGTGCCGTCCGAGTAGCTCGAGATCGATATCCGCATCTTCTTCGGAGTCGGTGACCTCGATCCATTTCCTCTTGTTGAGGCGGGCTCTCAGATCGCCCACCGTCTCCTCGAGCTCGCTCTCTCTCTGACGGACACCGTTACTGACGCTGTCCTCGCGCGCGGTTAGCCGGATTCGGACTTTTCCTTGAGTTGGCTTCTGAATCGCACCTCCGAGGCTGGCGATGCAGAGAAGCGAGAAGAGGATGAGCCAGCGTTTCATGGATCACCTCCGGGCGGCTTTCATTCTAGCCTGCCCGGGGCGGAGATTGGACCTACCCGCCCCGAAGAGCTACGCGGCTTTCTATTCCCTTCCAAGCCTCGTTCGCAACACCTTCGCACAGAACCACCATGGCAATGAACGCATGCTCCTGGCTCGCCCGGCACGAATGGCAGCGACTTTTGCCGGAGACGAAATTGCTTTTGTGCTGCAGCACGAAGGAGAATGTTCGCTGACGTGTGGCTCTACCGGACCGCAAGCGGCTCGTAGCCGAGGCTTGGTGATGTGCGTGAATCGTGGTAAAGGTCATCGCAAGGTCCGGATCTTCTGGCGAGTCCTGTTTACGACTTGCGCGGCGTGAAGCGACGTGGACTCTCCCCGTAGCGTGACGACAAGGTGGAACCACCATCACCAGCCGAGCATCGCGACCGGCGGCAGACATGGAGGATTGTCATGACCGAGTCAGTCGTTTCGGAAGAACTCCGTTTTGAACCGCCGGGGCCTGGACCATGGATACAGGACCCCGTGCATTTCCCGCGCCCGATGACCCGCTATTGGCAGGAGATGCATCCTCCCGCCTTCAAGAAGGGGACCAACGACTTCGCCCGCTTTTACGGGTTGCTCATCGACGGCCTCCAGATGAGCTACGTGAACGGCTTCGCCTACCGTCAGGTGCTCCCGGCGCCGGACGCCGAAATCGCCGAACGATTCAAGCGCGCCGAGCAGGTTTTCGCGGAGAGACTCTGGCGCGAGCAGCTTCGCGATTGGGACGAAAACCGCAAACCATCCTCCATTGCTGCGCACCGCGAGCTCCAGGCCGTCAATCCAGACACCCTCGGCGATGCGGACCTGGCCGCCTACCTCACGCGCTGCCGCGACCACCATTCGGCGATGATCACCCAGCACATGCGCTTCACCGCAAGTGCAATACTTCCAACCGGGGACTTCCTCGCACACGTTGGGGATTGGACGGGCCTTCCGCCGTCCGAGTTGCTGGGTTTGATGCGCGGGTCGGCTACGGTGTCCGCCGGAGGCTCCGACGAAATGGAACGCCTCAAGCGGGCGTTCGCCCAGAACTCTGAGGCCCGCGAGATCCTCGAATCCGGCGGTGACCCCGCACAAGTGCTTGCTAAATTGCGATCCCTCGGCGGTGAAGCCGGCACGGCGATCTCCGGTTACCTCGACCTGGTTGGCAACCGCCTCATTGACGGTTTCGATATTGCCGAGCCCACTGCGCTCGAATTGCCCGACGCGCTCCTCAGGGCCATCCACATCGCCGTTGGCGGAGAAGCCAGGCCCGCCTCCGACGATGAGACACGTATCGTCGAAATCCGCGGCAAAGTCCCGGCGGCGCATCAAGCCGAGTTCGACCAGCTGCTCGGCGAGGCCCGCCTCACCTACCGCCTCCGTGACGAACGCGGCATCTATAGCGACATCTGGGCTTCGGGAATCATGCGCCGTGCCGCCCTTGCCGCAGGCCGGCGCGTCGCCGAGCGCGGCCGCATCGCCGCTCCTCAGCACATGCTCGAGGCCAGCCTAGACGAGATGTGTGCGCTGGTCACTGGCGCGGGAGGCCCGTCCGCTGACGAGCTCTCGAAACGCGCCGAATACCGCGCCACCTACACCGCCAAAGTCGCTCCACCGCTCCTCGGTCCTCCCGAACCGCCCCCGCCTGACCTCGACGCGCTGCCCCCACCTGCCGCCCGCGTCATGCGCGCCATGTTCATCGCCTTGGGCGAGGTCTTCGGCAGTTCCCAAGCTCAGCACGAGGAAAAAATCCTCTTCGGCCTCGCTGCCAGCAAAGGCGTTTACGAAGGGCCCGCGCGGCGCGTCTCCGGCCCGTCCGAATTCGGCCGCATCGCCAAGGGCGATGTGCTCGTCACGGAGTCAACCACCGAGGCCTTCAACATTCTCCTGCCGCTCTTGGGCGGGATCGTCACCGACAACGGCGGGCTCCTCTCACACGCTGCGATCGTCTCGCGCGAATACGGCATCCCAGGCGTCGTCGGCACCCGCGAAGGAACCGAACGCATCGCCGACGGCGTCAGGGTCCGCGTCGACGGCGATGCCGGCGAAGTCACCGTTCTCGGGTGACCGTGCAAAAGTGAAAAAAGTCGTACCTTTCAAGAAAGCAAGCAAGACATCGCTGTTTGGATCCAAGGCCGTAGGCCTCGGGGACGCCGCCCGCCACGGCTTACCGGTACCCCCAGGTGTGGCGTTGTCGGGCGACCTGGTGGAGGCCGTCGCCTCGGGCGACGAAACGGCGATTGAAAAAGTGGGTAAGGCCATTGCTGATTTGAAGCCCCCGTTCGCCGTCCGCTCATCCGCCGTTGATGAAGACGGCGCGGCGGCGAGTTTCGCCGGCCAGCACCTCACCCTGCTCAACGTCCATTCGGCTTCCGATATTCCCGACGCCGTGCGCGAAGTCTGGTGGTCCGCCAACTCAGACTCGGCCATCACCTACCGTCTGCGTGTAGGCCTCTTCACGCGGCCGAGTGTCGGCGTGGTCGTCCAGATGCTGCTCAACCCCACCGCCGCCGGGGTCATGTTCACCGAGAATCCGGTCACCGGCGCCGATGAGCGCATGATCGAAGCCAGTTGGGGTCTCGGTGAAGCCGTGGTCAACGGCCTCGTCATCCCGGACCACTTCCGCCTCGACCGCTCCGGCCAGGTGCTCGAGCGCAAGGCGGGCCGCAAGCGCATCGCCATCCGCTCGCTCCCGAACGGGGGTACCTTCGAAGAGCCAGTGCCGCCCGAGCAGGTCAGCCAACTCTGCCTCGACAACTCCCAGCTCGCCGCCTTGGGCATTCTTGCTCTGCAGTGCGAGAAGGTTTATGGCCCGCGGCGCGACATCGAATGGGCGCTCCAAAATGGCACCCTTTATCTCCTCCAGTGCCGCGCCATTACTACCGGCAAGGCCCGAAGCGACGCACCCCCGCCCGGCCCGCCTCCGCGCGACCCGGTCACCGCGCTCCGCCGCGCCCAGCTCTTCGCCGACATGGACCGCAGGCAAGCCGAACAAATCGCACGCCTGCTCAAAGTGCGCGCCTTTTCCAAAGGCGAGACCGTCATCCTGGAGGGCTCCGGGGGCGCCGCCTTCTTTCTGATCGACTCGGGACAAGCCGCGGTTTCCAGCAAGGGCGTCGAGCTCGCCACCCTCGGCCCGGGCGACTACTTCGGTGAGATTGCCCTCATCGACGGCGGTCCTCGCTCGGCAACCGTGACCGCTGCGACCGACCTGGTCTGTTACGGGATCACGTTCTGGGAGTTCCGCCCTCTGATCGAAAGGAATGGAGCGATCGGATGGAAGCTCCTGCAAGCCCTAGCAAAGAGGCTGCGCGCCACCGATCCAACTTAGTTCTAGTTCTGGTGATATAGCGGACCCTTTGTCGCCTTCTTTCCATCCATGTCCGTCGACGAGATGTAATACTCATACAAGACACCCCGTGATCCGTTGAACGCCATGCTGTGGCTTGTCACAAGTACTGTGCTCGTGTAGCTCCCGCAGCAGGTAAACGTCACCTCGCTATTCGCAGGCACATCCGTCGTCCAGGTGATCTGGAATTTCGTGCCCTTCAGTTTCTTGCTGGCTGCGTCGGAGATCACCGGGACGTCGCCGCCCACGGGGTCGCCGATACAAAGAGTGTCGTCCACGCCGACCTCGTCCCATGCATCCATGACGTTAGCGGCGTGGCCGCCCGCCACCGCGGCGGTGGATTCGCGGGCGTCGCAGAAGTCGGCCGTAGATGGAAGTGCAGTAAAACCTCGAAATGCGATGTCCTCGGCCGCGGCGAGGCCGATGCCCTGAACCGAGGCACCGCTGGCACGGTTCGGATCGGCGTTCTGACCACCGTTCACCAGAAGATAGAACCAGTGGTTCGCGATACCGCTATTGATGTGAACGCCTCCGTTGTCCCCCGTCCCGGTGTAACGGTCCGCGTAGTGTGAGGGGTCTCCGTCTTCTCCTGGGTTTGCCATGTTGCGGATACCGTTCGACCCTGGCGTGATGTCCTCTCCAATGGTCCAGTTGCCGCTTCCGTAGTAGTACTCGATCGCGGTCCCCATGATGTCGGAGAAGGCTTCGTTCAGGGCCCCGGATTCGTTCTGATAGATCAGATCGCTCGTCGCCTCGGTGACCCCGTGGCTGAGCTCGTGGCCCACGACGTCGAGATCACCCGAGAACTCGATGAAGGAGTTCCCGTCCCCATCTCCATAGGCCATCTGGGAACCGTTCCAGTAGGCGTTGTTGTACCTCCTCTGCACGTGAGCCGAGGAGACCATGCCCTGGCTGTAGTGGTTGAGCCAGTCGAACCCGTGGGTGGAAAGGAAATAGTCGTCGGTAACGTTGGCGTTGAACTGCGCATCGACGAGGGCCGGCTGCCCCGGCGACGTGCTTCCCGGGCTATTCCAGCTGTCGTCGGCGTCCGTTGCGAGACTTCCCGGAAGCCGGTTCCGATTGCCGGCATCATAGGTGCTCTGGCGCCCGTCGACCGACACGAGCCGATAACCGCCCGCGCTAAACGTCGTCAGGCCGGTGAGATCTTTGCTGTCCCCCAGGACGCCAAAACCTGTGCCTGTCGTCAGCCCGTCATAGGCGTTCATCACGGTGCCGCTCTCGGCGTCCACCCAGTAGAACCACCGGGCGTTCCCGGCCCGAAGCTCCACGCGGTAGAAGTATCGGCCCGTACGAGGATGGATCATCAGAACACTGCTCCTCGCGTGCTGAGGGACGTCTCCCCGGGAGGCGGCCACCGTCTCAGCCCGATCGGCGCCGATCCGTATCGTGTTCGACGAGGACAGATCGGGATAGTGGGCACCGACTACGACCACGCTCAGGTCGGTCTCGTCGCGAAAGACCGTAAGCTGTCCCCCGAGTACCTCCGCCGCACCGAAAAACTGTTGATAGCGTTCGGCCAAGAACTCTGCGTTCCGCCCGGTGCGTTCGACCGAGACGTGACGCATGTCGGAGGGCACGCGAAAATCCGCGGCCTGCTGCCCGGTCAACGCACGAAACCCGCGACCAGCCCGATCCCCTGAGCGCGATGACTGCGCTTCGAGCTGAGACAAACCGAGAAAGAAAGAGAAAGCCAAGAAGGCAGCGACGCCGTGTCGGAACATAGGACCTCCAGGCCGAGCGGCCGGAGGGCAGCCGACTCTGTAGCTTTTCAGTCGGCGGGGGATTCTCTGATGCTACGCAGCTTCTCGTGATGTGTCAATCTGTCCAGACGGTCCCGACCTGGATTCCCATAAGAAATAGGTTATCGGCACACGGCGCCACAGGGTACTCGCCCCTTTTCCGCACGGAGTACTAGGGGCACGTTGCCCGGTGCTACGGGAGCATCTCGACTCGGGAGCAATCCTGAAACACTTTGAAGTTAGCCACCATTCCCAAGTGAAGGCGAAGCAGGGACTTTCGACAATCCGAACCCGACCGGACGAAGGCCTCTGCTGCAGTTCCTTCCACCAGTGAAAGGAGGAACCATGCGTTTCATGGGCGAAAACTCGCTTCGGTTGTCTATCGACCACAGAAAGCAAGGTTTCAGGATTCGTCGAGGCAAGCTCACCCACTTCGTCGTCTTCGTCGTCGCTCTCTTCACCGCGCTACCCATTCTGGCCAACGGGTCGGACTCGAAGAAAGTCCGGTGTGGAGAGCAGAGCCTGAAGCGCGCCATCGACAAAGCCCGTCCCGGATCGACGATTGTCGTCATCGGGAGCTGCAGTGATGGTCCCTATCTGATCGAGAAGGATCTCCGGTTGGTCGGCGGCAAGGACGCCGAGCTGTTGACGCATCTGCAAGTCGATGGCGCCACCGTGCGTGTGGAGAACCTGAAAATCATCGGCGATGGAATGGGCGTGGGTAGGGGTGGCAGACTGATTGCCGACCAGGTCGAGATCCGAGATGCCTTCATTGGCATCGGCGTACTCGACCTGAGCATTCTCGAGATTCGCAACAGTCTCATCGCAAACAGCAGTAACCTGGGAATATGGGCGGTCGGACGCGCCATGTTGCTCGTCGACAGCACCCGAATCGAGAACAGCGGCGTTGGAATCTATCTCGAAAGTACGAGCTCGGCCCGTGTCTACTCCACAACGATACGGAACGGTATCGGAGGAATAGACATCGGGAGATTTTCCGAGGTCGAGACGTTCAATGTAACAATCGAAGACAATGAAGGTACGGGGATCTTGCTTTCCGACAAGTACTCATACATTTTCATGGAGGACCAAAGCATCATTCAGAACAACGGATTGGACCTAAGGTGCGGCGACCGCGCGATCGTGGAGGTCGTAGAAACCAACGTCAGCGCAACAGGGACGACAGAAATAGACCCTGGTTGCACCTTACTTGGCAATCCGATCTTCTAACCGCGGATGAGCTCATCGAAACGGAGCTCCGTTGTCCGATAGACTCTGAGGGTGGACGAAAAGACCTCGTTCCCTCTCCGCAGTGCCGGGCTGGTTGGCCTTCTTTTCTTCGCCCTGGACGGGCATGCCCAGGACCGGTTCTCCTTCGAGGCGTTCCTGGGCGGCGCTCTGAACGCCGGGACGACGCTTGCGATCTCGCAGAGCGGCTACCCCGACCTCGATCATGCAGCCGATTACGAGACGAGGGCCTTCGATTTCCCTCTGTATTACTCCTTGCGATTTGCCCTAAACGATCGGTCCGGACGGTGGGAAGTGCAGTTCACTCACCACAAGGTGTACCTGAGTAACCCGACTACCGAGATCCAGAACTTCGAGATCACGCACGGATTGAACCTCATGACATTTGGAAGGGCGTGGACGTCCCTGCCCGTGGACATTCGCGCGGCCGCTGGCGTGGTGATCGCTCACGCCGATTCGAAGATTCGAGAGCAGCCGTTTTCCCCAGGCTATCGCCTCACCGGGCCGTCTTTCTTGCTTGGCGTTGGGAAACGTCTGGGCCTGACTCGCTCGCTCTTTGCCAGCGGCGAGGTTCAACTGAGCGCGGCTCGGGTCATCGTGCCCGTGAACGGCGGTGACGCTTCGGCCCCGAATGTAGCGCTTCATGTGATGTTCGGTCTCGGAGCTCGTTTTTGATTCACATTCAAGTCACCGAACTCCCACGATCTATTCACGCGGGTGTCTCCTTCCCGTAATTACCGCGTGGCAGCCTCGGGACATGAATGACCGGGATACCCTTTCGTTCGTTTCGGGCTACGAGAGCTATCGCCCGAAAACCAACAAGAAGCTTCTTTTCTGGGTGGCCTTCGCGATCCACGTCTTGTTCCTGTCCGCACTGATCGTCATTCCGCTGACGCAAGTGGGTCCGGATCTGCCGGAGTTCGAGTCCATGGCGACGTTTCTCGTGCGCTCCCCTTCACCACCTCCTCCGCCCCCGCCGCCGGTGCCGGCGCGGCCAGACCCCGGACCGAGCCCCCCGCAGGCGGCTCTACTTGAAGCGAGTTTCGTGGCCCCGGTGGCGCTCCCGGACACGATTCCCGTTGACGAGCTCGGGGCGGGCGACTATGGCGTGTCCGGCGGAGTGGAGGGCGGCGTCGCCTTCGGGGTGGTGGGTGGAATCGTGGGCGGACTTCCCACAGAGACGGATCGGCTCGTGGAGCCCGAGGCGCCGGTTCGGCTGGACTTCCATCGGCAGGAGGCTCGGCCCGTCCATCGCGTCGAGCCCGTCTATCCGCAGCTCGCCGCGCAGGCCCGCGTCCAAGGGGCCGTCATCGTGGAAGTTCTGGTCGACCGGAACGGCGTGCCGTCGGAGTTGAATGTTCTGCGTACCGTCCCGCTGCTCGAGGAAGCCGCGGTGGACGCGGTAGAAGCGTGGCGTTGGAATCCCTATGTGGTGGCGGGAAAGGCCGTCCCCTTCTGGGTGGTGGTTACGGTGACGTTTCGGTTGACTTGAGTCTCGCGATCCGGCGGCACGAGCTGGTGCATTTCAGCGCGAGCTCGACGGTCTCGTGCCGGGAATCGACGTGCCGGCGAAGCCGCATCATCTGTTGATCCAGATCGAGGTCGATCTTCTTCGAGCCAATGTACACGCTAGCCGGCGTCACCACGACTTCCGAGCGAAACGGTGCTCCATCGTGGCTCCCCTCGATCCGGACACGCTCGAGCTCGGGCTCGAGCCGGGAGAGGCTTGGGTAGTACGTGAACTGAAAGACGTGCGTGCCGGGGAGCTCAAGGATGGGGGTGTCTCCGCGGTAGAGAATGGCATTCTCGAGGTGCTCGCAGGGGCTGAAC
>DASPGQ010000480.1 GCA_035620555.1 Vicinamibacteria bacterium | reverse complement strand
GAGGGAGCTCGGTGACAACGAGACCGCTCTCGCCCAGGCGGATTTTCTCAGAAGGGCCCGGAACGACGATCCAGAGTTTGCCTACGAGTACGGTGTCAGCCTCAAAGAAGCCGGCCGGCTCGACGAGGCCCGGAATGCTCTCAAGGCCTCTATCCAGCTCGACCCCAACTCGGCTGTCGCCCATCACGCCCTTGGGGTAACCGAGTTGCTGTCGGGAAGGCCGGGTGAGGCGGTTGGGCCGCTCGAGGCCGCCGTTGCGGTGGAACCGACGAACGGGGACTTCCGGTTCAGCCTGGCGCAGGCGTACGAGAAAGCCGATCGAGTTCCCGAGTCGCTCGACGCCTATCAGGCTTATCTCGAGCACGCGAGCCCGAACGACCCGCGAGCCGCCGTGGTTCGGGAACGGCTCGAGATTGCCAGGAGGGCGCTGGCCAAAACGTCCCAGGTCGGAGGCACGACCGGATCGGGCCAGGAGACGGAATCAGAACAGATCCTATGACCCTTCGGCCTTGGGCTCGCGCCGGCGAGTCGAAGGGCGTCCAGTGGCGCCGATCGGAGCCAAGAGGCGTCACAAGGAGGAGGATTGCGATGAAAGCTCGGAATCTGTCGTTACTTGTCGTGTTTCTCGTCGCGGGCTCGGTGGCCGCCGGGGCCCAATCGCTCGTAGATGTCGCGAAGAAGGAGAAGGAGCGGCGCGAGAAGAACCAGACGGAAGCCTCACGGGTCATCACCGAACGCGAGCTTTCGAGGAGCTACGGCGGCTTGCCCGCCACTTCGTCCACGGTCACGTCGGATCAATCTTCCGAGGGCGAGTCGGGCGAGAGCCCGGAGACGTCGCCTCCGGTCGAAGGCGAAGCGGCGGCCCCAGACGAGACCCGAACGCGTGATTACTGGCAGAATCGCTTGAACGCGGCCCGGGAGAAGGTCACTTCGCTCGAAAAGCGTATCTCCGACGAGAACTGGGGTGAAGGACAGAGGTACGGTGTCGATCCCCGAGGGCAGAACAACCTCGCACAAAGGCAGGACGCCGAGCAGCAGCTGGCGGCGGCGCGAGCGGAGCTCGCGGCGATCCAGGATGAAGCGCGTCGTGCGGGCGTGCCGCCGGGTTGGGTCCGTTAGAAGGACGTCTCAGCCCTGATTCAAGCGATGCCGGCTCTGGAAACCGAGAACCAGCCCGCGCGAGCGAGTGCGGGCGCAGATGTCCTCGTGGTGGAGGATCGCGATTCACTGCGAACGATGCTTCGCCGGACCTTGGCGGCCCAGGGGTATCGCGTCCTGGACGCCAGGACTGTTAGCGAGGCTCGTCGCCTGCTCGGCTCGTCTCGCATCTCGGTCGTCCTGACCGACCTCCGCCTTCCCGGGGGCGGGAGCGGGCGCGATGTGCTCGCGGCGGCGCGAGAGGCCGATCCGAACGTGCCCGTCATCGTCATGACGGCCTACGGCTCGGTCGAAGACGCGGTGTCCGCCATGAAAGAGGGGGCATTCGATTTTCTGGCGAAGCCCGTGGACACGGACCACCTCCTCGTGATCACCGAGCGAGCCGTTAACCAGCGTAGGCTCTTGATGGAGAACCTCATTCTCAAGGAGGAGTACGCGGCGCGGTTCGGATTTCCCGAGATCGTGGGCGAGCACCCGGCACTCCAGAGCGCGAGCATTGCGCTACAACGAGCCGCCGGTTCCGACACCACCGTGCTGCTGCTCGGGGAGAGTGGAACCGGCAAGGAACTGTTCGCCAGAGCGCTCCACCATCTGGGGAATCGGCGCGATGGCCCGTTCATCGCAATCAACTGCGCCGCCATTCCCGGGGAGCTGCTCGAGAACGAGCTCTTTGGCCACGAGAAGGGTGCCTATACGGGAGCGACTAGCCGAAAGCTCGGGAAGCTGGAGCTGGCTTCGGGCGGAACCGTGCTGCTCGACGAGATCGGTGAGCTCCCCTTGGCGCTTCAGTCGAAGCTTCTCCGGGTGCTCCAGGAGCGCTCTTTCGAACGGGTCGGTGGGACGGCAACGCTGAACGTGGACGTCCGGCTCGTGGCCGCGACGAATCGAGACCTCAGGCGAGCGGTGGCGGCCGTCGAGTTTCGCGAGGATCTCTATTTCCGAATTTCGGTATTCCCCGTTACCATACCCGCGCTCCGAGAACGAGCGAGTGACATCCCGATGTTGGCACGGTACTACGTGGACCGCTTGTGTAAAGAGATGAACAAAGCTCGAATCGCCATTCCTCCCGAGTGTATCGATCTCCTCGTGGCCTACGAGTGGCCCGGAAACGTGAGAGAGCTGGCCAACTGTCTCGAACGGGCGGTGATCCTCTGCGACGGCGACGAGCTCAGGCCGGAACAGCTGGGGTTGGGAGTGGCCGCCGCTCGCCATGACACCGCCGGCCTCGACTTGGAGGGGAGCCTTTCCGACGTGAGCCGAAGGGCGGCGAGACGGGCGGAAAGAGCCAAGATCTTGCAGGTGCTGAACGCGGTGGGTTTCGACCGGGCGCAAGCGGCCGAGCATCTCGATATCAGCGGCAAGACTCTCCTCCATAAACTGCGGGAGTACGGCCTGGAAGGGGCCCTGTCCGCGAGCACCGGTACGACATAGGATAAGGGGTCAATGAAGAACAACAGCATGTGGGGGCATAGGGGCGGAGCTCGCGCTTCGGCCCAAGGATTTACGCTCGTCGAGGTACTCGTCTCGATCCTCGTGACGCTCGCCGTCATGGCGGCCGTCTTCGGTCTGCTCACGCGCGGCCAGCGATCCTTTCAGCGGGAGCCCGAGGTCGCCGACCTTCAACAAAACGCCCGGTCCGCTCTCGACATGGTGTCGAAGGACATCTTGCAGGCGGGAGCAGGACTACCTCCCGAGTTCCCGGCGTTCTCCAGGATCAACGGCGCCGGGAATCAGAGCCCCACGGATGTCCTCGAGCTCATCGGGACTTTTCAATATGCGGGTAACGTGTTTCTCGGACCGGAACCGGTCGCCCGGCTCGAGGGAGACGATGTCGTCCTGGTTGCCAACACGACGAATCTGAACGTCGACGAAATGGTCGTCCTCTACAACGATGTGCCGCACGACGACCGAGGCGGAAGGACGGTTCAGTGGGCCATGGCCCGAGTGACAGCCGTCAACGAGGACGCCACCAATCCCACCTTTGAGGCCCGGGTCACACTCGACTACGGGTCGTTCGACCCCGCCTACAGCAATCATCTAGGAGGAGACGGCAACGCGCCCATCCCCGTAGACTTCGAGCCGAGGCCGGAATTCGCTCAAGTTTCCAAGATCACTCCCGTGTCAGTCGTTCGGTATTCCACGCGAACCGACGACCCGGCGCTCTACAACGGCCCGCCGCCCCAGGTGCTCATGCGCGACGTCGATTTTCAGAACCAGCCGAGGCCGGTCGGCTATCTCGACGACTTCGAGATCGCTTACGTCATCGGCGTCGCCGCACCATTCGAGCAGGACGATCCTCCCAACCCCGTGCTGGACATCGCTCAGGGAACGCCGCTGACTTCCGAGAACATGCTCTCGAGCGTGAGGGTTACGATTACCGCGCGGTCGGTCTCTTCGAACATGGAGGGAGCGTCCCAAGGCCCGAGTCCGGGAATCGAGGACAATTTCATTCGCAAGACGTTCTCGACGAACGTGAACCCGCGTAACGTCAGTGCCGGCCTCGACACCCGATCGGTGACCACTCCCTGACACCGATCGGTTGTTTGGCTGCTGCCGACAACTTGACAAGGCGGCCGGCTGACTCCTAGACTCGACTCATACTGAGCCGGAACGCACACACGCATTCGTCCCGAAAAGCGGACGGGCCGATAAACCTTTGAACGAACCCAGGAACCTCATCTCGCTCCGCGATTTCACCTCCAAGGACGTAGTCGAGATCTTCAGGCTCGCCTCCGATATGAAGAAGTCCGGCGCAAAATACCGGGAGACCCTGTCGGGCAAGACGCTCGCCCTCCTTTTTCAGAAACCGTCCACTCGAACGCGGGTCTCGTTTCAGGTCGCAATGGCCCAGCTCGGAGGGGTGGCAATCCCGTTGAGAGACTCCGACCTTCAGCTCAGTCGCGGGGAGAGCCTCGGTGATACCGCGCGCGTTCTCTCGGCCTACACCCAGGGGATCGTGGGGAGGATGGGCTCCCACAGCGATCTCGTCGAGCTTGCGAAACATTCCACGGTTCCGGTCATCAACGGCCTTACCGACCTGCTCCATCCATGCCAGGCGCTCGCGGACTACTTTACTCTGACCGAGAAGAAGGGCCCTCTCCACGGTCGGAAGTTCGCCTATATCGGCGACGGAAACAACATGTGCCATTCGCTCCTCTACGGAGCCACCCGAGTCGGGATGAACATCGCGGTGGCAACCCCCGCCGGCTACGAGCCCAAGTCCATCATCCTGAAGAGCGTGAACCGCGAGGCCAAGCATGCGGGCATCGACGTCGTCCTGACGGAGGATCCATCCGCGGCGGCCGAAGGGGCCGACGCCGTCTATACCGACACGTGGTTGTCGATGGGGCGCGAGTCGGAGGAGGCCGAGCGCCTCTCCGCGTTTCGCGGTTATCAGGTGGACGCGAACCTCATGCGAAAGGCGCAATCCGATGCGCTCTTCATGCACTGTCTGCCCGCGCACCGTGGTCAGGAGGTTGCCGCGGACGTCATCGATGGAGCCCAGAGCGTGGTCTGGCTTCAGGCCGAAAATCGCCTGCACGTGCAGAAGGCCATCCTCTATCTTCTGATGCGAGCTTGAGCGAGCGAGTCGAACAGCCGGCGAGCACTATTTGGAGTAAGGCTTTCGGGCGCGGTGGACGGCGACGATTCCCCCGGTCAACCGCACGAAACCGACCTCGTTGAAGCCAGCTTTTTCCAGGATCGACGTCAGAACGGTGGGCTCGGGAAACCCAGCGATCGATTCAGCCAGGTAGCGATAGGCATCGCCACGTCGGCTGAGCAGCTGGCCGACGGACGGGAGCAAGCGGTCCAAATAGAACCGGTACGGCGCTCGGAGCCAGGGCGCGGTCGGCTGGGAAAACTCGAGGATGGCAAGAACGCCCCCAGGTTCCAGGACGCGGAGCATCTCCCGGAAACCCTCGCCCATATCTTCGAGATTTCTGACGCCGAAGGCGACGGTCACGCGGTCGAAGGAAGCCTCGGCGAAGGGTAGCTCGAGAGCGTCGGCTACGGCCAGGTGGAGTCGGCGGGTCTGGCGGGTCGCTTTGACTCTCGCGCGTCGGAGCATGCTCCAGGTGAAGTCGCAGCCGATACAGGAAGCATGGGGCGCGATCTCGAGCGCCAGGTCACCGGTGCCGCAGCAGAGGTCCAGGACCCGATGTTGCGGCTTCAGCCCGAGCATCCGCACGACCCTTCGCCGCCAGCTGCGATCGATTCCGAGGCTCAACACTCGATTCAGCAGGTCGTAACGGGGTGCCACGCTCTCGAACATGCTGCGGATAGCGGACGCCTCGGGCATCGCGTCAACCTACCCCGAGCGTCTCCAGCGAGCGGGCTATCTCCCCCAGCGGAAAGGAGTCCACGATCTCGACCCGACCGAAACCAACGGGAAGGACGAACCGGAGCCCCTGGGATCCCGCTTTCTTGTCCCGGGAGATGGCATCGAGCACGCGTTTTTTCGATAGACCGCGGAGAGGCGGAAGCGGGCCGACGTTCCGGATGGCGCCCTCGAGCTTTCTGCCGAGGTCCGGATCCAGACGGCCGAGACGCATTCCGATTCCCACCGCGCCGATCATGCCCCACCCGACGGCTTCGCCGTGCGTCAACTTGCGATAATCGGAAGCCGCTTCGAGGCCGTGCCCGATGGTATGGCCGAAGTTGAGGATGCGGCGAAGACCCTGCTCGCGCTCATCCTCGCGAACGACTGCTAGCTTCTGGCGCACCGCCTCGGCGATCGAATCGACGAGCGCGCGATCCCCGACCCGGAGTTGCTTCGACGCCATGCGTCTCAAGAGTTGAGGCCGTCCGATGAACCCGTACTTCAGAAGCTCGAAGAGTCCCGAGCGGAAATCACGATCCGGAAGGGTGCTCAGAAGCCCAGGATCGATCCAGACCGCACTCGGGCGATACACCGTTCCAATGAGGTTCTTGCCCTGCGGGTGATTCACGCCCACTTTGGCGCCAATCGCGCTATCGATCTGTGCGAGGAGCGTCGTCGGAACCTGCGCGAAGGCGATACCTCGCAAGAACGTCGCGGCAACGAACCCGGCGGTATCTCCGACGGCACCGCCTCCGAAGGCGAGGATGGCGTCGTCTCGCGTGAATCGGGACGAGATGAGCCGATCGTAGATCGCAGACACTGTATTCAGGTTCTTCCGTTCCTCACCTTCCGGCATGTACAGCGGCACCACGTCCCGCCGAGCGCGAGAAAGGCTTGCGAACAGACGGCCGCCGTGCAGTCTAGCCACCCGCCGCTGGGTGACGACGGCGATGCGGGATCGAGGCCACAAGGCTAGCGCGAGGCGCCCGATCTCCCCTATGAGCCCGGAGCCGAGCAGCACCGGATAGGGGTCGGACTCGTCGTGCAGCTCCTGCGCGTCACTCTTCGGTGGCGCCATACGGTGGAGAGCTTACCAGAATCGGAATTGCCTTCACCGCAGCCATCCAGGAAAGGCACCCGCTTTCCGGGCTCGCTCGAGAAAACGTTCTTCGGTTCGCCGCCGCTGCTCCCGTAGCGCCTTCAAGGACTCTTCCAGCATGGTCGAGGTCGGATCGTCGAAGATGCGCTCCCCGGGGCGAGGGCGACGCCTTCGCCAGGTACTCACCCGCCATTCGAGCCTGCGAATACTGGCGTCGAGCCGCGCCAACTCTCGTTCGTGTCGATGCGCTTCCCGCCGCCAGTATTGCTCTTCTTTCTCGAGATCGCGCTCCTTCCGCTTGCCGAACGATGGCATCAGGCGCCGCGACGGAACGTCGACGCGAGCATCGCCGTCCCCGTCGCGGTATCGTTCCAGGTCACCGTTGTCGAAAGACAGCACGACTCGGCCGTTCGCGGCGCGGCGCTGTTTCTCTCGCCGGGCGACACTGGTCAAGTCTCTTGCAAGGAGAGCCGCAGAGACGAGGCTCAACCCGAGGACGAACAGCATGAGGAATTTCATCGATTACACCTCCTGCTCCAGATGACGAAAACCGGACCTCGAGCCCTCCTTTGTGCTAGCTTTTTCCCTGGTATCGGCAGGTGATGAACGGATCGGGCAACGGTGATGGGCTTCTCGGCGACGTCATGGCCGCCCGCCGGGCCCATATGGTCCGAGACCAGCTCGTGGCGAGAGACATCCGGGATCGTCGCGTACTCGGTGCGATGAGCCGAGTCGAGCGTCACCGATTCGTTCCCGGGGATCAGCTCGACTGCGCCTATCGCGACCATCCCGTCACGATCGGGTTCGAGCAGACGCTCTCACAACCCTACATCGTGGCTTTGATGACCCAGTCGCTGGCGCTCACCGGTGCGGAGCGAGTACTCGAGATTGGAACCGGCTCAGGCTATCAGACCGCGATTCTCGCCGAGCTCGCCCGGGCGGTCTACACCATCGAGATCGTCTCCGAGCTCTCGGCCCGGGCCCAGAAACTCATCACCTCGCTCGGCTATCACAACGTGCGCTTCAGGCTCGGTAACGGCCGAGAGGGCTGGAGCGAGGAGGCGCCGTTCGACGCCATCCTCGTCGCGGCGGCCCCGGAGGCGGTTCCGGTCGCGCTCATCGAACAGGTGGGCCCCGGAGGACGGCTCGTGATTCCCGTCGGTCCGGCTCACGAGCAGGAGCTCGAGCTCCACGTGCGAGAGAACCATGATTGGCGCGTCACGAAACTGGGCGCCGTCCGCTTCGTCCCGTTGATCTAGTCCTTTCCATCCGGTTTCTGTCGATCCCTTCCCACGATCCAGGCGACACCTATGGAAAAGAGATAGAGCGCGACCATGGGGAAAGCGAGAAGGATCTGGGTCACGACGTCGGGAGGAGTCATGACCGCGGCCACGATGAAGATGACGAGAACGGCGTACTTGAAATTGCGCCAAAGAAAAGCGGCGCTCACGATTCCCATGCGCGCGAGCAGCAGTACGACGGTGGGGATCTGGAAAACGGCCCCCGTTCCCAGGATGACCCTCGCATAGAACGAGAATACCTGCGACACCGAAGGCTTCACTTGAATGTCCTCGCTGCCGAAGGTCGTCAGGAAGTTCACCGCCGTCGGGAACACCACATAGTGGCTGAAGACCGCGCCCAGAATGAAGAAGGCGCTTCCGAAGAAGATGAAGGGCACGGCGAACTTCTTTTCGTTCGCGTACAGACCGGGCGCGATGAAGAGCCAGATCTGCGTGAGCCAGGCGGGTGAAGCCACCAGGATGGCTACGAAGAACGACATTTTCAGGTGGAGGACGAAGATCTCCGGAACCGCTATGGCAATGAGCTCCCCCCCGGGAGGCAGAGCCATTTTCATCGGCCCCATGAGGAAATCGAATATCTGGGTCGAGAACGTGAAGCAAGCGACGAACGCCACGGCGAGGCTCAGGATCGCGAAGATGATGCGGCGCCGGAGCTCGTCGAGATGCTCCAGGAACGTCATCTTGTCCGCGGAGCTCTCTTCGGGGGCGGGAAGCCGAGCGGGTTGGGCCATCAGGTCTTACGGCTGGTCGACACCAGCCTTGCACACGATCGTCACGCGGATGTGCCGTGCTCCGCCCACCCTGCTATGCCTTCGATTCTTGATGGGCAGCGTTGGCGGTCGGGGAGACCTCGTCGCGGCTTGCGCTCTCGACCGCCTCTTTCGCTTCCTTTTGGATGGTCTCGATGGGCTCCAGGATCTCTTTCCGTGTCTCTTCGACACGAATCTCCTCCTCGAGCGTGCTCCTGAGCTCGTTGCTGGCCCGTTTGAACTCGGCGATGCTCCGCCCGAGCGATTTCCCGAGCTGCGGCAGCTTCCTGGGACCGAACACGATGAGGGCGACTACGAAGATGATGATGAGCTCTTGCATTCCAATGGGCCCAAGCATGGCGATACGCTCCCGCCGGTAAACCAAGTCAGGTTTCTTCGGCAGGTCATTATAAGACGAGCCAGGCCTCAAGCCAAACGGCCAGGTTTTACTTGGTTCGGCCCGTCTGCTAGGATGGAATGTGGAAGGCGGTGTGTTCGCCCGAAACCACGTAGACGAGGCGGTTGGTTCATGAAGAAGTCTGCTCTCGCTGTCGTTCTCTCCATCGTGATCGCCGGCGCGATCGTCGGCGGCCTGTTCGGTAGCCGCGCTCAGGCCAAAGTGGATCGATACACGGAGTTCCTCAGGCGCTATACCAACGTGCTTCGACTCGTCGAGGAAGAGTACGTTACCGACATCGATCCCAAGGAGCTCGTGCACGCATCGATTCGGGGCATGTTGCGTACCCTGGATCCGCACTCGAATTTCTTGCCCAAACAAGAGTACACGCAACTCCAGGAGCGGCAGCAGGGGAGCTACCACGGACTCGGCATATCGGTTCAGATGCGGGACGGCGACCTGACGGTGATTTCTCCGTTCGAGGGGACGCCGGCCTATCGTCTCGGTATCCGATCGGGAGATGTCATTTCCAAGATCGAAGGTGAAGAGACTCGCGGCATGGAGCTCGATGACGCCGTCAAACGGCTCAGGGGTCCGAAGGGGAGCGAAGTCACGATCTCGGTGACGCGAGCCGGTTACGATCTTCCCCTCGACTTCACCATCGTCCGCGACAAGATCGACCTCCGGAGCGTTCCCTACGCCTTCATGATCAGTAACGACACGGGTTATCTCCGAATCTCGGATTTCACCGAGACGACGGAGGACGAGCTGCACGAGAACCTCGTGGAGCTCCAGAAGGAAGGGGCCGAGAACCTGATTCTCGATCTGAGGGACAATCCGGGAGGGTTACTGGACCAGGCGGTGGCGGTATCGAACAAATTCCTGAAAAAGGGCTCCCTGATCGTCTACACCCGGGGCAGAACCGACGGCTCGGATTACGACTATCTCGCCAACCGCGCGAGCTCGCATGAGTCCATGCCCATCGTCGTGCTCGTCTCGCATGGAAGCGCGTCGGCATCCGAGATCGTGTCCGGTGCGATTCAGGATCACGACCGCGGGCTCATCGTGGGTGAGAGCACGTTCGGCAAGGGCCTCGTCCAGTCGATCTACCGGATCAGTGAGGGCAATGGGCTCGCGCTCACGACCGCACAGTATTTCACGCCCAGCGGTCGGAGCATCCAGCGCGACTACTCGGGGTCGATCGACGACTATTACTACAACGCGCGGATCGAGGATCGGCCCGACGCCAGCGGTGAAGTCAAATACACGGATGCGGGTCGAAAGGTGTTCGGGGGAGGCGGCATCACACCAGACATCGTCGTGACCTACCCGAAGATCCCCAGCTCGATTCTCGCTTTGAACACCAAGAACGTCTTCTTCAAATACGCGACTCGGTTTGCCGCGGTAGACGACCATCGCTCGGTCGATGGAGCCGGCGTCCAGCCGGAGGAAATCAGGACCGCGAGGCCCAAGAACATCCGGCTCATCGACGAGCGGTTCCGGGTCGATGATGAAGTCCTGCAGGATTTCTTCGAGTTTCTCGACGGCGAAGGTGTCGCCTACTCTCGTGAAGAGCTTCTGGCGGAGCGGGACGCTCTGAGCCTTCGAATCGAAGTCGATATCTTCGGCGCTCTTTGGGGGGCCGAGTCGGCGCAAAGAGCGGCGGTTCAATACGATCCGCAGATTACCGCCGCGCTTCAGGCGATGCCGAAGGCCAAGTCTCTTCTCACCGATCCGGTCGCATTCACGAAGGAGCAGACCGAGGAAGCGGTCCCTGATTCTTCGGGCCAGAGGGCGCTGAAGCAGCCACAACCGTAGACCATCCTTGACGTTCGAATCACGAGCGCGGGACTACTAGATCCTGCGTTGGGTTTTTGCTAACATACAACCCGTTGCGATTCCAACTAAAATCCTTCTGACTCATTCGTTTGGAGGTCTACTGATGCGACGCCGATTTTCGGCCGCCCTGGGCTTAGGGTCGTCTATTTTCTTGGGGGTGGCCCTTGCTCTTGCCCAGAGCTCTTTTCACGACGAGGTCGCCAATCTTCGAAGCCCCAACGTCGGGACGCGGGTAAAAGCTGCCAAGGCCCTCGGCAAATCGGGTCGTCCGGAGGCGATCCCGGCGCTGACCGAGGCCATGCGCGATCCGGAGGCCAAGGTGCGAAAGGTCACGGTCGAGGTGCTTCGTGGATTCAACTCGACGGAAGCCATCGACGGCCTTCTCGTTGGGCTGCGGGACGAGGAAAAATCCATTCGAGAAGAGGCGATGGTGGGGCTTCTCGAGATCTACGTGGGGGCTGGCAATGCGAGCTTGGGGGGTGCTTTGAGCTTTCTGATCGGCCCGCGAAGCCAGACTCCGAGACTCGAGGGTTTGCTCGCAGTCGATCCCCGAGTGGTGACGGCTTTCGAGGCATCTCTCCAGGATGGGGAGTCCGGCTTGCGGCGGCGGGCTGCGTACAGTCTGGGTGCGCTGGGAGCACAGGATGCCGTCGACAGCCTCGGAGCCGCTTTGTACGATCCGGACAAGGACGTCCGTCTCGCAATCGTAGAGGCCCTTGGGGCCATCGGTACCGACGAGGCAGGTGAAGCACTTCGCGCGTTGTTGAAGGACCACCCGACCGATCTGACCGGACCGGTCGTAGACTCCCTGGGCGCCATGCGCTACTTGCCCGCCGCTCCAGAGCTCGTGTCGATCTATGACTCGAACGTCAACAAGCTCGGCGACCGGGCACTGGCCGCTCTGGCACGGATGGGAGCCCCGGAGGCGCGCGGCGTCTTCTACTATCAGATGACCAGTCAGAATGCCCACCAGCGGCGGTGGGCGGTCGAGGGACTGGGGCGACTGGATGACCCCGCGCTCGTTCCCGGGTTGATGAAGGATTTTCTGAGAGAGCCCGATCCCTCGGTGCAGCTCGCTTACTGTTTCTCGCTGGCCCGATTGGGTCGCGCGGAGTTCATCGATCGCGTCGCCCTGTCTCTGGCCGACAAGCAACTCCGAGAGCAGGCGCACCAGTACGCGGTGGAGCTCGGGAGCCCGCTCCTGGAAGAGTTGGTTACGTACCTATCGGATCCAGTCGCCGAGGTCCGAAAAGAGATGGCTCTCGTTCTCATGCACATAGGAGACCCGGCGGCCATCCCTCACCTCGAGCCGCTTCTTTCGGATCCGGATGGAGAGGTGGCGGATCGCGCCAACCGGGCGATTGCCCATCTCCAGCAGGGACGGCGGTCGGCCTCGAGCACGAACCCTTAGTCAACGAAGATTCGTCGAAATGCCTTCGGGGCCCGCCAATTGCTGGCAGTTGGCCATGGTCGCCGGGGCGTGTCTGTCGGTTCCTTCGTGCGATCGTATCGCGGCGCTCAAGGATCAGTTCTCGGGAACGTCCGCGCTCGAGG
This sequence comes from Vicinamibacteria bacterium, assembly GCA_035620555.1. Taxonomy (NCBI): domain Bacteria; kingdom Pseudomonadati; phylum Acidobacteriota; class Vicinamibacteria; species Vicinamibacteria bacterium. The sequence continues at coordinate 7,385 of DASPGQ010000480.1, read as the reverse complement.
GGCAAACTCCCCAGATCGTGGCGATTCGCGAGCTCTACGAGTCCGGTGAGTGCGACGAGGCTCTCGAGAGAATTGCCCATGTGACGCAGGCCGATCCCGATCTCGCGGATGCTTTTTACTACAAAGGTCTATGTCATTTGACCCGCGCGGCCGCGTCCTCGGCGTCCATTCTCCCTCTTTCCGAGGAGGAGCAAGCGAGCCTGGAAGCGTTTCGACGGGCTCTTGCCGTGAACCCCCGGCATGCCCTCGCTTCGGTCGGTATCGGCGATGTCTACGCCCGACACGTGGCCGATCGTCCACGGCGCCAGACGCGCGAAGATGCCACCGATCCATATGTCCTTGCGAACGCGGCCTACGAGAAAGCCGTTTCCATCGATCCCAAGCTTCCCCAAGCCCAGAATCGTTACGGGCTGTTTCTCGAGCGCACCGGACAGCTCGCCGAGGCGGAGAGGGCCTACAAAGCCGCGGCCGAAGCGGCTGCCACGGTTCCCGAGCTCGCGCCGGATCATTACCTCGCCTACGGGCGCTTTCTGGCGGGAGCGGGCGGGAGGCTCGAGGACGCCCTGGTTCAATACGAGCTCGCTCACATGTACCGCGAAGACGACCCTACGATTCGACAGGAGATGGCCATCGTCCACTCCCGGCTGGGGCTGCGTCACCTGGAAAGACAGGAGTACCTCCTCGCCGAAGAGTCGTTGACGAAGGCCGAAGCAATGTTTGCCGATCGCTCCGCTCCGGAAGCCCGGAAAACCACCGAAGCGCTCGCCGAGCTGCGGACGATTCGACGTCGCTGAGCGATGGGCCCCAACGACGGGTGAGCCGAAACGTAACGTAGTTCACAGCCGAACCGGCGTACCTCTGTAGTATGATGCCTTTTGGGGACTTGTCCGGGTGGGTGACTCGGGTCGCCCGGGAGGAGGGCCACTGTGGGAAGAATGGTTGCGCCTCATTTCGTGGCGTTCCTCGCGATCGCCGCCCTGGTCGGGGCCGACAATCCTGGCGAGGGCACGTCCTGGAACGAGATCGTCTCGCAAGGCCAATCTCTCGTTTTCGGGCGCTTCGTCGGCAAGTTCGAAAGTACTGATTTTCGCTCGCGTCGCGTCCGGCTTCGGGACGTCAACACCGGCGGTGAGCAGACCCTGGAGGTTGGCGAAGGCCTGGGCTACATTTCCGAAACGATACCGCCGGGCACCTATCACGTCGTTTCCATCGAAGCGGTGTACTACCCTCGGGTTCACCCGTTCAAGCCCGACAAGTTCCGTCCGATCCGGCAGCGCTTCGGAGTCAAGCCCAAGAGTGGCGACGCGGAAGCGGCAGTTCTGGTCGTACCCGCCGACCGGCCGGTCTATATGGGCACCATCGAGGCCGAGACCGAGCTCGATGGGGTCGTCTACCGAGGGCATCAGTTGCGGGTGTTCGATGATTTCGACGAGGCCTACCGTAGACTCGAGGGATTCTATCCCAACCTGACCGCAAGCCTCGCCCGAAGCGGAGTCGCTCCGGCGCGCCACTTCATCTTGAAGCCCTCGGCCCGGAGGGACGACCTCGAGCGCGTCGTTGGACTCGATGACCCCATACGGCAGGCCCGCGATTACATCGCCGATCGCAAGTTCAAGCAGGCGGTCAGTTGGCTCGAAACCTTCATGCCGACGAACGATGGAGAACGGAACGAAGTGCGTCTTCTGATCGGGGAGGCATTGCTTGGAGACCGCCGCTTCCCCGAGGCCATCGAGGAGCTGGGGGACGTGCTTCTGGTTTCCCCGGGCCAGACCCGGGCTCTCCGTTTGCTGGCGCGCGCTCATGCCTATAACGGCGATCTGGCGGATGCTGAGAATCTGTACGAGGGGCTCGCAACGATGATTCCTGATGACACCGAGGCTCACCTTCATCTTGGCTACCTCTACGCGCTGCAAGACGATCGGAATCGAGCACTCGACCAGTTTGGTGCGGCTTTCCAAACGGACTTCGATTACCTTCTCCATGACGTTGCGCCCTTCGTCGTGGCGATGAAGGCCGTCTTCGAGAAGGATCCCGAGAGTTACGAGCCTCCGCGGGTCGTGCGCTATCGAACCCCGCCCCCACCGGCAATGGAATCCCGTCGATCCGCGGAAAACAACTATATTGCCGTATTGATCGACCACCAGGGGAAAGTCGTTGCCGCGCACATGGGGGCGGGCAATACCGGGTCGACGCCCCTCATGATGCTATCCCTGATGAGCGCGACCTACAGCCCTGCGAGCCTGAACGGCATCCCCGTTCCGTCGCTGCTTACGCTCGGACGAGGTGCCGTGGCTCAGTAGGGCGCTCGCTTTTGGCCCGGGATCGGACGCCCCTTGACACACCTCGTCTCGTCTCGTTACCATCAAAGATAGGTAAATCGCTGAGCCCTGTCGCGAATCGCGCTCGCCAGCATTTTTATATTCTTACAACAGGTTCCAAGGGTCTGATCGCGTCCTCGAAGACGCGTACTCGGTTACTCGAGCGAGAAGGGGAGACCACGTGGAGTCGATACCAAAAGAACGAATCAGCCGTGGCGGTTTTGCGGGCTCCGGGGGATGGGTAAGCGTGAGAGCCGAGACCGGGCTGGCGCGGCCGGCGATCCTTCCGCTGACGCCCGTTTCCAGCGATGCACCGAGCGAGTACATTCCCTACTGCAGGTCATCGAGCCGCATCATCGCCGTTGGGGGCGGGAAGGGGGGCGTCGGAAAAAGCTTGGTCACGAGCAGTCTCGCGATCTCTTTGGCCCGACACGGAAACCGCGTCGTGGTCATCGATGCCGACCTCGGGGGCGCCAATCTCCACACGTGCCTCGGACTGGCCTCGCCTTCGCGAACGCTCTCCGACTTCATCAACCGCCGAGTGCCTCGGATCGAGGACGTCATCCTCGAGACCGGAGTCAGGAACCTGGGGCTGATAACCGGCGCCCACGATTACCTCGCAGCCTCGAATCTCAAGTTTCTGCAGAAGGTACGATTGCTCTCCAGGATCGGCCAGGTGGATGCGGACATCGTGCTCATCGACCTCGGCGCCGGCATCTCGTTCAATATCGTCGACTTCTTTCTCGTGGCCGAGTTGGGCCTCCTCGTGGTCATTCCCGAGCCGAGCTCGATCGAGAATGCCTACCGGTTTCTCAAGATGAGCTTCTATCGCCACCTCTGGTGCTCGTTGAAAGCGGGTCCGGCGCGCGCCGTCGTCGAGCAGGCCATGGATCAGAAGAACCAATGGGGCATCCGTACGCCCTATGATCTCCTGGAAGCCGTGCAGGACTACGATGAGTCGACGGGGCACTACCTCAAAGAACGCGCGCGGCGTTTCAGGCCTCGTTTGGTCATCAACCAGGTCCGCTACCCCGAGGACAAGCGCCTGGGGCAGTCGATGGCGTCGGTCTGCCGCCGTCATCTCGGCATCGACATCGAAGCGGTGGGTACGATCGATTTCGACGAGAACGTTTGGAAGGCAAACCGGAAGCGCCGACCCTTCATGCTGGATTTTCCCGAGTCGCCCGCGAGCCTGGCCCTCGAAGGAGTGGCGCGAACGTTCCTGCGTCCGAACGGCGGTTCCGCGAGCTATCGCGGAGCTCATTGATGCTACCGCCGCTGAGCGAGCGGGACTACTATCAGGTTCTCGAAGTCGACTACGACGCCAGTCCCGAGCAGATTCGAGCCGCTTACGAAGAGGCGAAGGAGCTCTACCACTGCGAGTCCCTCGTCACCGGCTCCATCCTCACCGACCAGGAACGCCGAGGGACTTTTCACTACATCGCCGAGGCCTACCATACCCTCATCGCGGCAGAGAGCCGGCGGATGTACGACGAGCGTATGGGAATCGTATCTCGCAGGACTCGTTCGAAAACCCGCACCGCCGATGAGGCTTCTTCCGCCTCGCCTTTCGACGGCGACGATGGTCACCCTTCCCCCGGGAGGCGTGTCACCGCCGCGCCGCCCGAGCTCAGGTCGGGAGAGGAGGCCACCGGGGACTTCCTCCGGAGGGCGCGGCAGGCGATGGGAATCGACCTCACCGCGATTTCGGAAGAGACGAAGATCGGTCGGTCGATGCTGGAGTATATCGAGGAAGAACGACTCGACCGGCTCCCGGCCCCCATCTACCTGAAGAACTTCACCCTCCAGATAGCGCGCTGTCTCGGGCTCGACGAGCAGCGGATCGCGCGCTCGTACGTGGCGCGCATCGGACGCCTCCAATCACGAGCTTGAGCTGATATAGTCCGGCTCCTCGTTTTTTGGAGGTTCTTTGTCACCCACGATTTCTGTCGTTATTCCGTGTTTCAACGAGGTCCACACCATCGAGGCGATCATCGAAGCGGTTCGCTCGAGCGAGATCGAGGGCAAACAAATCATCGTCGTGGACGATTTTTCCACGGACGGCACCCGGGAGCGGCTGCGCGAAAAGGGGAATACCGCCGGAGTCGAGCTGATTCTTCACGATCGCAATCGAGGCAAGGGAGCGGCACTTCGTTCCGGCTTCGCCCGCGCGACCGGAAGGATCGTCATCGTACAGGATGCGGATCTCGAATACGATCCCCGGGATTACCCGAGGTTGATCGCACCCATTCTTTCGGGCAAGGCGGATGTCGTGTTCGGGAGCCGTTTCGTAGGAGGCGAATCGCACCGCGTGCTCTATTTCTGGCACTTCGCCGCGAACAAGTTCCTGACGCTCCTGTCGAACATGTTTACGAATCTGAACCTGACCGATATGGAGACCTGCTACAAGGCGTTTCGGCGGGAGGTCATCCAGTCCATCGCGCTGCGGGAGGACGGTTTCGGCTTCGAGCCCGAGGTGACCGCCAAGGTCGCGAGAATGGGCTACCGAATCTACGAGGTGGGGATCTCCTACTCGGGGCGAACGTACGCCGAGGGGAAGAAGATCGGATGGCGTGACGGCCTAAGGGCGATGTGGTGCATCTTGCGTTACAACCTGTTCGGTTAGCGCCCGGCGAATCGCGGAAATGGTCTCGGGCTTGGTTCGACAGCAGCCCCCGATGAGCCGCGCTCCAAGCCGATACCACGTGCGCGCGAGCTCGGCGATAGAGGAAGAATCTGCGCTCCCGGTCCATTCCTTTCGATCGGCGTCCCAAACCTCACCGCTGTTCGGGTAGCACAGACTGGGCTTGTCGGAGGCGCCGATGGCCAGCAGGCTAGAGACGTAGCGGGGATGAGTGCAGTTCATACCCACGGCAACCACTGCCGATGCGCGGGACACGAGGCGGACACATTCGGCGAATTGTTCTCCGTGGCAGACCTCGCGCTCGTTGCGGCAACTGAAGCTGATCCACGCGGGGGCTTCTAGTAGGGAAACGAGTGCCTCGGCTTCGAGTCGACATGGAACCGTCTCGCAGGCGATGATGTCGGCGCCAGAGTCTTCGAGCACTCGGAGCCGCCTCTCGTGAAAGGTCCGTAGCTCGGCCCGAGAGAGACCGTAGTCTCCCCGGTACTCCGAGCCGTCGTGGAGAATCGCTCCATAGCAACCGACCGAGGCGGCGACGAGAGGCGCGATTCGTCCCGCGCGATTTCTTTCGTCGCTCCAGAACCTTTCTCGCGCTCGACGAACGAGATCGACCGACAATCGCAACAGATGTTCCGCTCCAGATTCATCGATCCCTCGTGCCCCGAAGCCCTCGAACGACGCCTGGTAGCTTGCGCTCGTACCCACATCGGCGCCGGCCGCGAAATAATCGTAGTGGAGCTCCTCGAGCATCTCGGGAGCGTCGAGGAGCAGCTTGGCCGACCAGAGCGGGTCGTGTAGATCGGCTCCTCGCCGTTCGAGCTCGGTGGCAAGGCCGCCGTCGAGAATCACGAATCGCTGGGCGTCGAGAAACTGTGCCAGAGGATTGCCCATGCGCTTATCTTAGTCTTACCCGTCTCTCGACGATTGACACTCTCGCGGGAACCGCATAGGTTCGGCGCGATGGCACATTTCCTCGGATATGACCTCGGCAGCTCCTCGGTAAAGGCCTGTCTTCTCGACGGCGAATCGGGCAGGGTGGCGGCGCGAGCGAGCTATCCGCAGGACGAGATGCCCATCGAGGCCCCACGTCCCGGTTGGGCCGAGCAGCGTCCCGAGTCGTGGTGGGACTGCGTCCGGCAAGCCACGACTCTGTTGCTCGCGAGGTCGACCGTTACCCCGCGTGACATCCTCGCCGTGGGGATCTCATACCAGATGCACGGGCTCGTCATCGTCGATGGGAACGGCCGGTGTCTTCGGCCGGCGATCATCTGGTGCGATGGGCGGGCTGTCGATATCGGTGAGCGCGCTTTCGGGATTCTCGGGCGAGAGCGCTGTCTCGAGCACCTTCTGAACTCGCCCGGGAACTTCACCGCTTCGAAACTGAGGTGGGTCAAGGAACGGGAGCCGGCCACCTTCGACAGGATCGCCAAGGTCCTTCTACCCGGGGATTACTTGGCGTGGAAGCTCACGGGTCGCTTCGCCACGACGGTGCCGGGCCTTTCCGAGGGGACGCTATGGGATTTTCGAGAGAATTGCCCGGCTCGCTTCCTTCTCGATCACTTCGAGATACCCGGCGCGCTTCTTCCCGACCTCGTCCCAACTCTCGGAGAGCAGGGCCGCTTGACAAAAGGAGCCGCGGCCGAGCTCGGTCTGGCTTCCGGGACCCCCGTGACTTTTCGCGCCGGGGACCAGCCGACGAACGCGCTGGCACTGAACGTCCTCGAGCCCGGTGAAGTCGCCGCCAACGCCGGGACCTCCGGTGTCGTGTACGGGATTACCGACAGCTTGCAGGCCGACACCCTGTCTCGAGTGAACAGCTTCGCTCACGTGAACCATGGAAAAGACAGGACCCGGCTGGGTGTTCTTCTTTGCATCAACGGCGCTGGAAGTGCGTATCGCTGGCTGCGCAAGCTTTACTCGGAGCCGGGCTACGACAGGATGAACGAGGAAGCGACCGAGGCGTTCTCCGATGTTCGCTTCTATCCTTTTGGCAACGGACCGGAGCGGATGCTCGAGAATCGTGGACCGGGCGCCTGGTTCGAGGGCATCGACTTCAACACTCACGGCCGTGCACATCTCGCCCGGGCCGTTCTCGAGGGAGTCGCCTTTTCCTTTCGCTACGGGATGCGTGTTCTCGAGGGATTGGGCCTCGAAGCGACGGTAATGCGGGCCTCCCTCGCAAATATGCTGAAAAGCGCCGCGTTTCGAGAGACTCTTGCGAATGTGACTGGCGTCACCATCGAGTTGTACGACACGGACGGCGCCGAGGGTGCGGCTCGGGGGGCTGCCATTGGCGCCGGGCACTATAAATCCTTCGAGGAGGCTCTCGGGCCGCTCGCGCGCAAGGGGATCGTCGTTCCCTCGAGAAAAAGCCCCGGAAGGCTCGAGGAAGCCTATGCCCGGTGGGAGTTGGGGCTCGGACC
>DASPGQ010000479.1 GCA_035620555.1 Vicinamibacteria bacterium | reverse complement strand
TCTTCCGATCTCATGGATGTTCGCCTCACTCTGCGGGGACTCGGAAAGCATCCCGGATTCGCGCTCGTCGCCGCGCTCACGCTCGGAATCGGGATCGGGGCGAACGCCGCCATGTTCAGTTTCGTTGACGCGGTCGCTCTTCGTCCGCTGCCGTTTCCCGATCCGGATCGGCTCGTTCAGATCTGGGAGACCGCGGAGCGAGACCTGCTAGAGCTTCGCTCCCTCTCCTTCCCCGTGCTGGAGGATCTGAGACGGGAAGGCACGGTGCTGGAGGATGTCGCCGGAGTTTACCGAGTCTCGGTAAACCTGACGGGCGAGGACGAGCCGGAGCGCATCGTCGCGGAGATGGTGTCCCCCAGCTACTTTCGGTTACTGGGGCTGTCGCCGAGCCGAGGCCGGCTCTTTACGGAAGAGGAAGATCGCCTGGACGTTCGACACGGCACGGCGGTCGTGAGCGAGGCGTTGTGGCGGCGGCGGTTCGGAGCCGACCCCGAGATCGTAGGAAGCGAGATCGCCATCAATGAGGTCTCCTCTACCATCATCGGAATCGTCGCCGGGGAGGGTATCGGCGGGGGTGTGGCCCTGTGGGTGCCCCTCGAATCGGCCGCGCTGTTTGATCCGGGCCTGGGGGCCGCCTGGTTCGAAAACCGCGGCGTCCGTTGGCTCAACGTGATCGGCCGACTCCGGGTGGACACTTCGCCCGCGAAGCTCGACCAGTTCATGCGGCAGGAGACTTCGCGATTACGCGACGAGTTTCCCGATGTGATGAACCGCCGCGGCGTTCTCGCCCTCCCTGTCGAAAAGCAGCTCCTGGGCGACGTCCAGAACACCGCCTCGGCGCTGATGCTCGCCGTGGTGCTCGTCCTACTCGTTGCCTGCGCGAACCTCGCAAGCCTCCTAATCGCCCGCGCCGCCGACCGCCGCCGCGAGATGGAGTTGAGGCTAGCGGTCGGGGCGTCTCGTGGCCAGATCACCCGTCAGCTCCTCACCGAGAGTCTCGTTCTCGCGGCCCTAGGGGGAGCCGCGGGGCTGCTGTTCGCTCTGTGGGCCGAGGACGTTCTGTCAGGCGTTTCACTGTTCGAGGAGCTACCCAGCTACATCACACTCCGCCTGGGCGCGAAGACGATAGGATTCACCGCGGCGATGACCCTGCTCACCGCATTGGTTTTCGGCGGTGCTTTGGCGGCAGCGACGGCGAGAGCCACGCGGGCAAACACTTTACACGCACGAGCGACCGCGCGCTGGGGTCGTGGGCACCGCCTTCTCGTCGCGACTCAGATAGGCGTGGCCTTGTCGCTGAGCATCGCTTCGGCGCTTGTGTTGAGAAACCTCGAGAAAGCGCTCCACATCGATCCCGGCTTTTCTGCGAAAGATGTTCTCGCGTTCCGGGTCGATCTTCCCGCGACTCGCTACGACGGCGAGCGCGCCGCCGTTTTCGCGCGGGGGCTTCATTCGCGAATCGGCTCCATCGCCGGCGTGCGCTCGGTGGCTCTTTCGACCGACGTGCCCCTTGTGGACGGGTATAGCGCGCTCGGCCTCAGGATCGAGGAACGGGTCGCTTCCGATCCTGACGAGAGGCTTCGCGTGTACCACCACGAGGTGAGCCCACAGTTCTTCTCCACGTTGGGCATCCCCTTGCTGCTCGGAAGAGACTTCTCGTGGCAAGACCGCGAGGGGACTCCACCGGTCGCAATCGTGACTCAGCGCATGGCAGACAAAACCTGGCCCCGCGAGAATCCGATCGGAAAGCGTGTGGGCACCGGGGGGAGTGAAAACCCTTGGCGCACCGTCGTCGGTGTCGTGGGTGACATCCGATATCGCAACCTCGTACTGGATCCGGTCGCTAACCCCGACGACCCCGACGTGTTCTTTCCCCTCGCCCAGATGCCTCGGCGCGAGCTCGGAGTGGTGCTGGCCCTCAACGAGCCGTCCTTCGACACCGCCCTCGCGGCGGTGCGGCGCGAGTTGCGGGCGCTCGATCCCGGCGTGCCGGGTCACGGAATCCTGTCCATGTCCGACGTGGTCTCGAACGAGCTCGCTCTCTCGAAGCTCGGAGCGACACTATTATCCGCATTCGGTGCCGTGGCCATCGCTCTGGCCGCTCTCGGAGTGTACGGGCTTCTGGCCCAGCTGGTGGCTGCCCGGGCCTTCGAGATCGGAATTCGCATCGCCGTCGGTGCCCGTGCCCCGGACATCGTCCGGCACGTGATGGTGCAGGGTATTCGCCTCGTCGGCTGGGGAGCGCTGATGGGTGTCTTCACGTCTTTCGCCCTCAGCCGCTACGTCGAAAGCCTGTTGGTCGAGATCTCGGTAACCGATCCCGTCGCCTACGCCGTCGGCGTTGGCGTTCTCTTGGCTCTGGCCGGCGTCGCCTGCTACTTGCCGGCACGCAAAGCGGCCCGTGTCGACCCCGTGGTATTGTTCGCGAGCCGTGTTTGACGGCGGACCCGAAGCCTGTGCCATCATACGCCGATGGATCTGCTCCTATTCGCCGTCGCTTTGACGCTCGGGTTCGCCTCTGCCCCACAGAAGGGTGGAGATTCTCCCCTGTTCCACCCCGACTCCACCGAGATGAACCAGAAAGCGCCCGAATCGTTCCACGTTCGCCTCGAGACGACGGAGGGGGACATCCTCATCGAGATGCACCGCGATTGGGCGCCCATCGGGGTGGACCGCTTTTACAACCTCGTCCGCCACGGCTATTACGACGAGGTGCGTTTCCATCGCGTCACCTTGGGTCGGTGGGCGCAATTCGGTATCAACGGCGAACCCGAGATCGCGAAGCTCTGGCGCGAGCAGACGATTCCCGACGAGCCGCGTCGCGCCGAGAACGTCCGCGGCACGGTTGCCTTTGCTTTCGCGGTGCCGAACGGACGCACGACTCAGGTCTTCATCAATCTGCGCGACAATCGCGAGACCCACGACCGCGAGCCTTTCGTTCCCATCGGCCGCGTCGTCGAGGGAATGGACGTCGCCGACGCACTGAACCCCGAGTACGGTGAGACCGCGGGAAGCGGCATCCGCTCGGGTCTTCAGGGGCCACTGTTCGAAGGCGGCAACGAGTATTTGAAGAAGAACTTCCCGGGACTCGACTACATCGAGCGAGCCGTCGTGGAACCGTGACCGCGGCGGGTGCTCGCATGTGCCCGCGAGCTCATCACGCTGCTAGCGCTCGTGCTTGAAAACCTTGCCGCCCAACATGACGAACGTCACCCGCTCGAGCTCGCGAACATCCTCGAGCGGATTGCCGTCGACGGCGATGATGTCGGCGAGAAGGCCTTCGGCGATGCGTCCGCGGTCGTCGAGCCCGAGGAGCTCGCTGGCAACGACGGTGGCGCTCCGAATGGCCCCGATGGGCGTCTGGCCGAGCTCGACCTGATAGCCAAACTCCTTGGCATTGTCGCCGTGCGGATATACGCCGGCATCGGTGCCGAAGGCGATCTTCAAACCCAGTTGTAGCGCGCGGCGATAGCTTTCACCGACGAGCGGCTTCAGATACTCTGCCTTGGCTCGAATCGCCGGGGGCAAGGCGTCGAGATCGATGGCATCGTTCAGGTAGATGTTCGGCACCACGAACGTCCCGTTCTCTTCTATGACTCGAGCGGCCTCTTCCGTCATGATCGAGTTGTGCTCGATCGAGTCGATGCCCGCCCGAGACGCGGCGATGATTCCTTCGGTGCCGTGGGCGTGGGCCGCGATCTTCAATCCATGTCGGTGTGTTTCCTCGGCGGCAGCGCGCAGCTCCTCGAGGGAGTACTGAAGGGCGCCCACCGGTCCCTCGAACGACAGAACGCCAGCCGTGGCGCAGACCTTGATCACCTTGGCGCCGTGCTTGATCTGATAACGAACGGCCTTCAAGACCTCGTCGACCCCGTCGGCCACGCCTCGATGAGGAGAGGTTTCGACGATCCCCGGAGCGAAGCCGGTGACGTCGCAGTGTCCTCCAGTGATCGAGAGCGCGTGGCCCGCGGGAAGAATGCGCGGACCTTCGACGAAGCCTCGCTCGATGGCCCTCATCAATGCCACGTCGGCAAATCCGCTAGCGCCGAGATCGCGAACGGTCGTGAAACCGGCCATCAGGGTTCGCCTCGCGTTGCGGGCCCCCCGCAGGGCCAGATCGGCGGCGGTCTCCTTCACCGGCTGGTTCACCCAATCTCCTTCGATGTCATAGAGGAGATGCGTATGGACGTCGATCAGGCCGGGCAGCAGCGTGGCGTCACCCAGGTCGATCGAGGTCACGCCGCTCGGTATCGCCGAGGGGTTGATCGCTCGAATACGCTCGTCTTCGATGACCAGAACCGCCGGGGAAACGAGGCGACCGGCGCCGACGTCGAGGTAGCGGCCGGCGCGAAGGACGAGCGTTTCCGGCGACGCCGTTGCTGGCAAGGCGGCGGCGAGCCACGCGCATAAGGCGATCGAACGATTTCGGGATAACATTCCGGGGAAACTAACGCAGGACCACCCGCAGGCACAAACGGAGGCATCGGTCACGGACGCTTCGACGACACGCTTCGGCATCTCTTTCCAGAGCAACAAGACCATCGCCGAGTACCGCGAGCTCGCCGATGTCGTCGCTCGCTACCGTTTCGCGACCTGCAGCGTCTACCAGGACCTCTTCTATCAGCCTCCGTGGCCGGCGCTGCTCCAGTTCGCCGAGCGCACGAAGACACCGCTCGTCGGCCCCGCGGTCGTGAACCCTTACCTCACCCATCCGGTCCTCGTCGCCGGCCATCTCGCGGTGCTCGACGAGATCAGCCACGGCCGGGCGTTTCTGGGAGTCGGCCGGGGAGCCTTCTTCGAGCCCATCGGCGTGCCCCAGCCACGTCCGATTCGCGCGATGCGCGAGATGATCGATCTCGTCCAGCGTCTGCTCACGGGCGATCGCACTCCCTTCGTCGGGCAGTGCTTTCGGGCCAGCGAAGGGGCCTATCTGCGGGGACCCATCCCCGGCCGCCGGCTTCCGGTGATGATCGGAGGTTGGGGGGAGAAAACCGTTCGGCTCGCCGCCGAGATCGCGGACATGTTGAAAGTGGGGGGCCTGGCCAACCCGGCAGCCGTCCCGGATTTCAAGAAGCGTCTCGCCGCTGCCGGTCGTGACGTTAAGCTGATCTTCGGAGCCGTGACGGTGATCGATCGCGACAAAAGGGCGGCCGAGGAGCTCGCGCGCGAGACCCTCGCGACTTACTTTCCGGTAATCGCCCGGCTCGATCCCACGTATCCGCTGCGAGACGGAGAGCGCCTGCCATCCGACGCACTCCCATCGGAAACTCTCTCACGCTATTGCTGCTTCGGCACACCGAAGGACGTGATAAGGCATATGGAGAAGCTATTCGACGCCGGCGTCGACGTCTTCGAGCTCGGGACCCCTCACGGCACCGACGAAGCCGAAGCCATCCATCTCCTCGGACGGGAGGTCCTCCCCTATTTCACTTGATGGCAAGAGCCTCGCGACGCGCGGTGGCGAATAAAGTCCTGCCGAACCAGTTGTCGACGTTGGCGTCACGAGCGAGGGGTCCCGTGGTCCCATTACCGAGTACGCCCGCGGATGGCAGCGATCTTCGCCCTGTACGCCTCGGTCGCTATCGAAGGCTGACCGTACACTCGAGCAGCCCCACAACGAGGCTAAACCCAGATTTGGTTCGTCTGCAACGCTTCGAAAAACCTTTG
>DASPGQ010000478.1 GCA_035620555.1 Vicinamibacteria bacterium | reverse complement strand
GGGACAGGCGCCGACCGGCACCTACGAGGGAGAGGGTTACGTGATCCTGCGCCATCCGGATACCGAGGTGGTCGAGCGCGGCCTCAAACGTCTCGTCGAGCGCATCTACGTGGAGCTGGAGTGACCGCGTGAACGTCTTGATGTTCAGCCCGGGATTTCCCGCGGAAATGCCCTATTTCGTACGGGGGCTGAAGCGAGTCGGAGCCAACGTGATCGGTCTCGGAGACCAGCCGACCTCGGCGCTTCCCCAGACCGCGCGGGAGAACCTCGCCGCCTACATCCAGGTTCCGTCGTTCACCGACGAAGCCGCGATCCTCCACGAGGTGGAGAACGCGCACCACCGTGCGCCCCTCGACCGGATCGAGTGTCTGTGGGAGCCGTTCATGATCCTCGCCGCCAAGCTCCGAGAGCACCTCCGACTGCCGGGTATGACCGTCGAAGAGACCGTCCCATTTCGCGACAAAGAGATCATGAAGCGCCGGCTCGACGCGGCGGGCATTCGTACCCCGAGGCATCACAGCGTAACCTCGATCCGGGAATGCCGCGAGGCGGCGGCGGACATCGGTTTTCCCGACACGCCCATCGTGGTCAAACCCATCGCCGGCGCCGGGTCCGCGGATACCTATCGAGTCTCCACCTCCGAGGAGCTCGAAGAGATCCTTCCTCGCCTGCGGCACGTACCGGAAGTCAGCGTCGAAGAGTTCATCGTGGGGATGGACTACACCTATGACACGGTATGCGCCGGAGGAACGATCCTGCATTACAGCATCTCGTTCTACCGTCCGCGAGCTCTCGAAGCGCGCTCTCACGAATGGATCAGTCCTCAGACCGTCGTCGTTCGGGACGCGGGCTCCCCCGAGCTTCGACCCGGCCGCGAGATGGGCGAGGCGGTCTTGAAGGCGCTGGACTTCCGAACGGGTTTCACCCACATGGAGTGGTTCCTGACGCCTGCGGGCGAAGCCGTCTTCGGGGAGATCGCAGCGCGTCCACCCGGGGCGCATCTGGTCGATCTGATCAACTTCGCTTCCGATGTCGACCTCTTCACCGGCTGGGCGGAGGCGGTTTGTCACGGCCGGTTCAGTCAGAAAGCCGAGCGCAGGTACAACGCTGCCTGGATCTACAAGCGCGCTCAGGGCCAGGGCCGCATTCAGCGGGTGGAAGGCCTCGAGCATCTCATGACCGAGCTTTCCGAGCACGTCGTCGTGCTCGACCTCCTCCCGGTTGGAGCGCCCCGCCGCGACTGGAAACAAACCCTCGTCTCGGACGGGATGATCATCGTGCGTCACCCCGATCTCCAGAAGACGCTCGAGATCGCCGATCGTTTCGCCACCGAGCTTCGCCTGTACGCCGGATGATGTGAGATCATCGAGTCCCGTGGAAACTTTCATTCGCGATCTGCCGAAGGCAGAGCTTCACGTTCACATCGAGGGCACCCTCGAGCCCGCGCTGATGCTCGCTCTCGCCGAGCGCAATCGCGTCCCGCTCAAGTATTCATCCATCGATGCGATCCGAAAGGCCTACGCCTTCACCGGCCTCCAGTCATTCCTGGATCTCTACTACGAGGGGATGAAGGTCCTTGTCCGCGAGCAGGATTTCTATGACCTGACGATGGCCTACCTCGAGCGAGCCCGCGACGACCGGGTGCGACACGCGGAGATCTTCTTCGATCCGCAGGCACATACCGAGCGCGGAATCGCTTTCGCCACCGTGATCGGCGGGATCCGGCGGGCGCTCGCGGACGGCCTCGAGCGTTTCGGAATCTCGTCGCACCTGATCCTCTGTTTCCTCCGCCACCTTTCGCAGGACTCGGCGCGGACCACGCTCGAAGAGGCCCTGAGTCTTCGCGAGGGAATCGTCGCCGTGGGCCTGGACTCCTCGGAGATGGGCCATCCGCCAGAGAAATTCGTGAAGGTATTCGCCGAAGCCCGCCGCGAGGGTTTCAAGACGGTCGCTCACGCGGGCGAGGAGGGTCCCCCGCAATACATCTGGCAAGCGCTCGACCTGCTCCAGGTGTCGCGGATCGATCACGGGGTTCGCTGCGTCGAAGATCCGAAGCTCGTCGAACGACTGGTTCGCGAGCGAGTACCCCTGACGGTATGCCCGCTGTCGAACGTCAGGTTGCGGGTCTTCGAGACCATGGGCGAGCACAACCTCGGACGCCTGCTCGGGCTCGGGATTCGCGTCACGGTCAACTCGGACGACCCCGCCTATTTCGGCGGTTACGTCACCGACAACTTTCTAGCCGCGCAGCGGGCTCTGGGACTCGAGGTTTCCGACATCCATCAGATTGCGAGAAATGCCTTCGAGGCGTCGTTTCTGGACCGGGAAAAGCGGGACGCTCTTGTCCGAGAGCTCGACGACTACGTGAATGGTTTCAGTCCAGCCCGAAGGTGAACACCACGTTGCCGGCCGCGATCGAGATGAGCTGCGCTCCGTTCACGGAATAGGTGATCGGAGCGGAGTGCACCCGGGCACCGAGGGCGATGTGCCACAGCTCTTTTCCGCTCTCGGCATCGAGCGCGAAGAAATAGCCGTCCACCGTCCCGCCGAAGACCAGGTCGCCGGCCGTCGCCAGGAGACCCGCCGTCGATCGCGGCTGGATCTCGAACTCCCAGCGTAGCTCTCCGTTTCGCGGGTCGATCGCCCGGATGGCGCTCTTGTATTTGTCCATGGGAAGCACATTCTCGGCCCCGCCTCCCGTGTAATATTCGCCGTCGCGATACTCCTGCTCGCGGAGGAAGAACTTCTGCTCCCCGTCGTGCGCGTTCACGTAGTAGAGCTCGGCGGTTGGGCTGTAAGCCGGCGACCACCAGTTGGTCCCGCCGGCGACGGGTGGCGAGACGACCGTGCCTTCGGGCGAGGGGAGCTTTCCCGGCGCGCGGATGGGCCTCCCCTTCTCGTCGAGACCCTCGGCCCAGGTCTGTCTCGCGAACGGCGTCCCGACGAGGAACTCCCCGTTTACGCGATCGAGGGTGTAGTAGAAGGCGTTGCGATTGGCCCACATGATGACCTTGCGCGGTGTGCCGTTGAGATCGATATCTCCGAGGATGGGCACTTGAATCGCGTCCCAGTCGTGCACGTCCCAGGGCGTGAACTGGAAGTACCACTCGAGCTCTCCGGTGTCGGCATTCACCGCGAGGGCAGAGTCCGAATACAGGTTGTCTCCCAGGCGCACCTCGCCGTTCCAGTCCGGGCCCGGGTTTCCCGTGCCCCAATAAATGAGGTTCAGATGCGGGTCGTACGCCCCGGTAATCCACGTCGGGGCGCCCCCGGTCTTCCACGAATCCCCCTCCCAGGTCGCATTGTCCGGATGCTCCGGTCCGGGAATCGTATAGAGGCGCCACACCCGATCGCCGGTCTGGGGATGGTAGGCATCGAGGAAGCCGCGGATTCCGTACTCTCCGCCGGCGACGCCGGTGACGACCAGCTCTTTGACTACGAGCGGTGCCGCCGTCTTGCTATAGCCCTTCTGGTGGTCGGCGGTCTCGGCGTTCCATTTGAGGCTTCCGGTTCGGGCGTCGATGGCGACGAGGTGGGCGTCGAGGGTGCTCATGAACAACGTCTCACCCAGGATCGCGACCCCGCGATTGTTTCGGCCGCAGCAGAGCCGAAGATCTTCGGGAAGCTCGTGGTTGTAGCGCCAGTACGGCCGGCCGGTGCCGGCGTCGACCGCCACGACGTTGCTCGGAGCCTCGGTGATGAACATGACGCCGTCGACCACGAGCGGCACCGTCTCGGCACGATCGATCTCGGGGATCTGATAGGCCCACTTCATCTCGAGCTCGGAGACGTTGTGCCGATGAACCTGGTCCAGGCGGCTGAACCGCTGGCTGTCCAGCGTGCCCGAGTACATGAGCCAATTCTCGGGCTCATCGGCGGCGTTCAGGAGACGCTCCCAGCTTACCGGCCGGAGCGCCGGCGTTGCCCTGTCGTCCCGCCACGCCTCCTGAGCCTCTAGGGGCGGCGAGAAGGCGACGACCGCCGTCCAGAACGCGAGACTCTTCATCATCAGCTCTCTTTCCGAAGTGAGAACAAGTAAGCAATCAGATCATCAATTTCGCTCTCGTTCAACGTCTCGGTGGCGCTCGGCATCGTCGATTTCTCGCTCCGTTCGATCGAAAGAACTCCGCTCTTCGAGAAATGCCAGAGGTTCTCGTTGCCGTCCATGATGCGAAGAGTGAACGTGTCCTCGTCCATTCGAAGCCCTTCGACGCGCGAGCCGTCCGCCCGGACAACCTTCATCGTCCACCAGCGGGGCTCGACCGTCTCATCCGGATCCGTCAGGTCTTTCCTCAGCTCATCGGGGTCGCGCCGGTTGCCGACCGTCGACAGATCGGGACCGAGCCGCCCCCCGGCACCTCTGACCATGTGGCAGCTCCGGCAGTTCCCCTTCCCGGCGAAGACGGCTTCACCGCGGCGCGCATCTCCCGGCAGATCGAAGTCGGCCGGATTGGGGTTGAGCGAGTTGACGTAGGTCACCACCTGCCAGATCGTCTCGGCCGGCGCCCACCCGATCCCCACCATCGTCGTGCCGGGAATGCCGTCGCGAATGACCGAAAAAAGGCCGGCCTCGGTGCTCGCATTACTGAACGTGCCGGTGGTCAGGTCGGGGGCGCCGGTTTCATCGTTGCCTTTTCCATCGAGTCCATGGCACCGCCCGCACTCGGAAGCGAAAACGCGCGCGCCCATCCGCTCGTCGACCGTCGTCGTGAAGGGGTTCTCCTGAGCGAATAGCCGCGAGGTGCCGTGGCTCGTGACGAGGAGACTAACGAGACCAACGAGAAGGCTTGTGCGCATGGTGCCACCTCTTGCGGCCGACGATCATAATCGCTTTCGGCAATCGACGTCGAGGAGGTAGAATCTCGTGGCGAGGCGGTGATGCGCAATCTCTGGAGGCCATTCGGCTTCATTCTCACGCTCGAAGCCGCGATCGCGCTCGTCACCGCTCCCGGGGCCATCGCGCAGCCTCCCCCCGACTTCGAGACCGCCATCCGGCCCATCATGGAGCGAAGCTGCTGGAACTGTCACGGGGACGCCGTGCAGCTGTCGAGCCTCGATTTGCGCACTCGCGAGGGCGCGCTACAAGGGGGGGCTCGAGGCCCCGCGATCGTACCGGGTCGTGCTAACGAAAGCCGTCTCTATCGGGTCGTCGCCGGGCTCGAGCAGCCGTTCATGCCGATGGAGGGCGAGACCCTCAGCGACGACGAGGTCGCGGCCGTTCGCGATTGGATCGACCAAGGGGCCCACTGGGACACCGGAGCCACGACGACGGCAGCGGATGCGCTCTTAGCCCTCGAAGGCGAAGAGCTATCGCCCGACGCAGTGGCGGCTGCCCGCGAGTACTGGGCCTTCCGGCTCCCCGCCCAGGCTCCCCTTCCGGACAACGCCGATTTTCCCCATCTAAAGCATCCGATCGACCTCTTCCTCGAGCGAGCGCGGCGCGACAAAGGCCTTCACGCCGCACCATCAGCGGATCGGGCAACGCTCGTCCGGCGCGCCTATCTCGATCTGATCGGCCTGCCTCCATCGCCCGAGGAGGCGCAAGCGTTCCTCGATGACACCGGACCGGGTGCCTGGCCGCAACTGATCGATCGGCTTCTCGCCTCACCGCATTACGGCGAGCGCTGGGGCCGTCACTGGCTCGACGTGGCGCGTTATGCGGACTCGAGCGGCTTCGAGCACGACCGCGACCGCCCCAACGCCTGGCGCTACCGGGACTACGTCATCGAGTCGCTCAACGAGGACAAGCCCTACGACCGGTTCATCATGGAGCAGGTCGCCGGCGACGAGCTCGACGACGCGAGCCACGAAACGCGTATCGCCACCGGGTTCTTGCGCGCCGGACCACGGGTGCTCTTTCGCGAGAAAGACAATCCCGAGCGCCGGCACGACTACCTCGACGACGTGCTCGCCACGATCGGCCGGGGAATCCTGGGCCTGACGGTCCACTGCGCGCGCTGTCACGACCACAAGTTCGATCCCATTCCCCAAAGGGACTACTACCGCCTGCAGGCGTCGATCTTCGGTTACGTCGAGACCGAGTACCCGCTCCTCTCTCCAGCAGAAGTCGATGCCTACGTGAAGAAAAACGCGGAGATCGACGCACGGCTGCAGGCGCTCCAGCAAGGAATCGCCGAGATCGAAGCCCCCTATCGGAATCGACTGCAGCTCGAGGAGCTGCGCGAGCGGTTTCCGGCTCACGTGCAGCGCGCCGTGCTGAAGCCCGAGGACGAACGGACGCCGGGCGAGAAGCTCCTGGCGGTCCAGGTGCTCTCGGTCGGGGTGCCGCAAGAGCAGGTCGACGCTGCCCTGACGCCCGAGGACGCCGCTCGGCGTCAGGCGCTGAACGACCGGATCGCGGCCTTCGAGAACGAGCGACCCGAAAAACCCGCCATGGCGGAGATCGTCACCGACGGCGACTATCGGTACGCGCCCGATGGTTTTGGCGACGAGATCGTCGGATGTCCCGAATGTCGCGTCGGGCCCGATGAGCCCGGAAGTTTCCTTCACGAAGGTCCGAAGCCCTACGAGCCTCCGCCAAGCTACTTTCTCGTCCGGGGAGATCCCTTCAGCAAGGGATCTCTCATGTCTCCCGGGTTCGTCTCGGTTGCGACCTACGGCGATCCACCCACCGAGATACCGCGCTCCGACGGCCGCACTTCGGGACGCCGTCTCGCGCTCGCGGAATGGCTGGTGTCGCCATCGAATCCTCTCACGGCCCGCGTGATGGTCAACCGGATCTGGCACCACCATTTCGGACGCGGCATCGTCGCGACGCTCGACAACTTCGGCAAGGTCGGCGAGCGACCGTCACACCCGGAGCTGCTCGACTGGCTCGCGGTCGAATTCATGAAGCGCGGCTTTCGCCTCAAAGACATGCACCGGTTGATGATGACTTCCGAGGCTTACCAGATGGCGTCCACATTTGTCGATGCCACCAGTCTCGATCGGGACCCGCAAAACCACTACCTTTGGAGATACCGCCCGCATCGACTCGAGGCCGAGATCGTGCGTGATTCCATCATGGCGGCGAGTGGCAGCATCGACCTCACCATCGGTGGGCCTCCGGTTTTCCCTTACGTGCCCGAAGAGATTCTGGCGTCGCAGGCCCACGGAACCTGGCGAAACCAGCCGGACGGGCCCGAAGCGTGGCGGCGAAGCGTCTACGTGTACCGTCGCCGTTCGCTCGGTTTTCCGTTCTTCGATACCTTCGACCTTCCCGATCAGAACGTGACCGCGGCCGCCCGTAACGTCTCGACGGTACCCACCCAGGCCCTGACGCTGCTGAACAATCCCTTCGTGCTGAGGCAGGCGCGGCGGTTCGCGGAACGGTTAGAGAAAGAGGTACCGGACGGCGGCGCCGACCTCGTGAGTGCCCGGATCGATCGCGCGTTTCGCATCGTGGTTGCGAGGCCTCCCACCGAGGAGGAAGCCGAGATCGCTCGCGAGCTGATCCAACAGGGGTCCCTGGTCGACCTCGCACACGTGATGCTCAACCTGAACGAGTTCCTGTACCTGAGGTGAGCGTATGAAAGAGACGTTCTGGTCGCGCCGCCGATTCCTTTTCGAGTCGGGTGGCGGAATCGCCGGACTCGCCCTTGCCCAGCTTCTCGACCGTGACGGGTTGCTCGCCGCCGAGTCGTGCGACGCCCTGGTTGAGGGAACCCCGTTCGCGCCGAAGCCTCCGCATTTCAGGCCGCGTGCCACCGCCGTCATCTCGCTCTTCATGAGCGGTGGGGTCAGCCACGTCGACACGTTCGATCCCAAGCCCGCGCTCGCCAAATATGCCGGAGAGCCTCTCGACGGCAAAGTCGGCGGTAGCATCGTGGTCCGCCAGGGGTTCCCCGGCCCGCTGATGCCGAGCCCGTTCACGTTCAAGAAGTACGGGGAGAGCGGCGTGGACGTATCGGAGCTCTTCCCCCATCTCGCGCGACACGTCGACGAGATCGCGTTCTTGCGATCGGTCTACGGTCGATCGAACGACCACGTCCAGGCGACCTACGAGATGCAGACGGGCCAGCTGAGGATGGGATTTCCCAGCGTGGGCGCCTGGGTGACCTACGGGCTCGGCTCCGAGAGCTCCAGCCTTCCTGCTTTCGTGGTGATGAACGACTACCGGGGCGGGCCGCTCGGGGGGCCGAACGACTGGAGCGCCGGCTTCATGCCCGCGAGCTATCAGGGAACGCTCTTTCGTGCCGTCGGCCGGCCCATCGTCGACCTCGAGCCTCCCGAAGGCATGACAGCGGAAGAGCAGCGCGCTCGCCTGGATACGCTCGCGAAACTGAACGAGCTGGATATGGAGAAACATCCGGGAAGCTCGGAGCTCGCGGCGCGGATCTCGTCTTACGAGCTTGCTTACCGGATGCAAGGCTGCGCCCCGGAAGCGATCGATGTGTCGTCGGAATCCAGCGAGACGAAAAAGCTCTACGGGCTCGATGAGGAAGTGACCGAGCCTTTCGGCCGGCAATGCCTCATGGCGCGGCGACTAGTGGAACGCGGAGTACGCTTCGTGCAGCTCTTCCACGGCGGCATGGGCGATCAGAACACCGACACCTGGGATGCGCACAGCAATCTCGAAGAGAACCACCGGCAGCACGCCGCCGAGTCCGATCTTCCCATCGCCGGCCTTCTGACGGATCTCGCGGCGCGCGGCCTGCTCGATTCGACGCTCATCCTCTGGCACGGAGAGTTCGGACGGATGCCCATCTCTCAACGCGGCGTCGGCCGTGACCACAACCCCGGTACCATGACGGTCTGGATGGCGGGCGCGGGGATCGGCGGCGGTCAAGTCGTCGGCGCGAGCGACGAGTTCGGATACAAGGCACTGGAGCAGCCGATCTCGGCACACGACCTGCACGCGACGATCTTGTACCTGCTGGGCATGGACCACACGAAGCTGACCTATCAATTCAACGGCCGCGACATGCGTCTCACCGACGTCCACGGCACGCCGATTCCACAGATCATCGCCTGAGGGTCCGCTTTCAGTCTCGCATCACGCCTTGCTCATCGTTTCATCATCGTCCACGAGTTCTCGTCCCCCACCGCCCCAAGAATCAGTTTACCTGACGGATTCTCGTGGCCGCGGCTTTGCCACCGCCAAGAGCGGCGGGATAGAATCAACCGTGATTACCCGCAACATTCGCGATTTCGTCTCGCGAGACTGGGAGGCGGCGCGAAAGTCCAAGGATGCCTACTGGGGCGAGCGTGTCGCCCGCCTCGGGCCGGAAGAGAGTTTTCGGATCTCCGAGGAGTTGCGAAGACAAGCGCTGTGGCAGCATCCCGGCTGGCCCCATCCTTCGGAGCGGCGCGAGGACGTCCTCTCTCACGCGCGACTCGCCAAGCTCCTCCGTCGTGTCGATCCAGCCGGCCGCCCTTGAGCTGCTTGCGGACCTGTCCAAGGTCCTCGCAAGCTGGGGGCGTTGGTACGTCTTCGGAGCCCAAGCCGTAATCGCTTACGGCGTGCCTCGACTGAGCGCCGACGTCGACGTTACCGTCGAGCTCGTTCCCGAGGAGCCGGAACGATTCGCCGCCGACATGAAAGCGGCTGGATTCGAGCTGCGGGTCGATGACCCTGACTTCGTTCGCCGCACTCGGGTGATGCCGTTCGTCCATCTGGCGACGGCCATGCCGCTCGACGTCGTTCTCGCCGCTTCCGGCCTCGAGGACGAATTTCTGGACAGGGCCCGCAACGTAAAGCTCGGAAGCACGACCGTACCACTGATCGATCCGGAGGACCTCATCATCGCCAAGCTGCTTGCGGGACGGCCAAAGGACGTCGAGGATGCTCAAAGCCTCTGGCGGATTCGCGGAGCCGAGCTCGATGGAGAACGAATTCGCCGGACGTTGCGGAAGCTCGAGGAAGCACTGAGTCAGAGCGACCTCGTTTCCGCCTTCGAGTCCCTTCGGCGCTCGTAGCCAGGCCCGTTCTCGTTCGTCGGGAAGAATTCCTTCCGTCGCCGTGACCTCAATCGTCCCCTTCGCTACAATCTGCCGCAGGAGGAACGGCGGATGGGCATCTCACTCCTCGCGGCTCGTAAGGCGTTCGAGTTCACGATCTACCTCTGGGGTCTGCCTGAAGTGGACGACCCCGAGGTCGTTGCTCGCGCCGTGGCGAAGGCGGGCTTCACGCTAGTCGACGGCGACCGGGAGACGATCGACGTCTTCGCGAAGTACGGCTTGAAGGTCATGGTGCGCGATCCGAGCCCCGATGTCGTCGCGGCACTCCAATCGCATCCGGTGCTCTGGGGCTATCATCTGGCTGACGAGCCCTACCCGGAAGAGGCGTTTTTCCCCCTCGCGGAGAAAAAGCGCGAGCTTCGCGCCATCGACTCTGATCCGTACTATTTCGTCAACATGCTCTCCACCACCGGGGAATTCCTTCGAACTTACATCGCCACGTTCGAGCCCGAGATCCTGAGCTTCGACTACTACCAGTGGTGGTGGGGAAGCGACCGCTACTTCGAGAAGCTCGAGGAGTTTCGGGATCAAGCCGTGCTTGCGGGCATTCCACTGGGAAGCTGTATCGAGGTGGACGCAAACCCCGGCATCGAGCGGGGCGACCGCACTTATCTCGCCGACAACCGCGCGAAGCTCAGGCAGAGCGTCTACACCAACCTCGCCTACGGCGTGAAAGCGATCGAATGGTTCTCGGCCGGTATCCTCTTCGAGCCGGGAACGACGAAGCTCGCGCCCTGGGGAGAGGATGTCGCCGCTATCAATCGCGAGATCGCCAAGGTCGGGCCGGAGCTCGCCAGGCTCCGATCCATCGATGTCTACCACACGGCTCCCCTTCCCCGCGGCACGAGCGAGGCGCCCAAGGAGCACTGGGTTCAGCTCATCGGCGAGGAGGATCGTGCTGGACTCGTATACGGCATGTTCGAGGACGAGGAAGGTACGGACTACGTCCTCGTCGCCAACCGGGACTACGATGACTCGCAGAGCGTCACCGTGAGGCTGCAGTCCAAATGGCTGGGTATCGCTCCCTGGCACGAGGCGAAGCGCTATTCGTACGGCGTCGAAAGGCTCGATGGGGCCTCGGGAGGCTGGGAGACCGTGAGCAGCACCTCTTTCGTGGGATTCACCTTCGTCCTCGACGCCGCCGACGGTGAGCTCTTTCGCATCACCACGAGGCTCGAGCCATGACGCCCCCCACGGAGTCAATCGGCAAACGATCCTCGAGCCCACCTAGCAAGGCACACCAGGAACCCTTTGGACAAGCTGCCTAGGGTTTGTAGCACTTATGCTACAATCTAACTATGAAGACGATCCAGCAACGCACTCTACGCAACGAAAGCGCCAAGATCCTGCGCGAAGCCGAGGCTGGACAACGTTTCATCATCACTGTGAACGGTCGTCCTGTCGCGGTCCTCGGTCCGTATGAGCGCCGTCAGTGGGTCGCCGCTCGGGCAGTCCATGAGCTTCTCGCAACTCCCACCGATCCAACGTTAATAAACGATCTGCGAAGCGTGGAGCCTGAGCTTTTGAGCGACCCGTGGCAACGGTGAGAGGACTCCTGGATACCTCGGTCGTTATCGCGACGGAGGCATCCGAGCTGCCGGCTGAGGCAGCTATCTCAGCAGCCACTTTGGCCGAGCTTCATTTCGGAGTCCACCTCGCGAAGGACCACGAGATTCGCACTCTCAGAGTTCGCCGCTTGACGGAGATTGAGGCGCGCTTCACCGCGCTGCCCATCGACGAAGGAGTAGCTCGGGCCTACGGCGAGCTCGCGGCCATCACCCTTCGCGCTGGGCGCAAGGTACGTACCAGGGTGGTCGACCTCTTCATCGCGGCAACCGCCCGCGTGCACGCCGTACCCCTGTACACGAAGAATCTCGCTGACTTCAAACCGTTCGCTGAGCAGATCGAGATCCGGAAGGCGTAGCTTTCCGGCGCGCGAAGGTGCCGGGAACCCGAGGGAACGCTGGAAACCGGGATTTCCTCTCGAGCCGGTCAACGCGCCCGCTGGATTTTCCGGCAGCCCAGAGCCATTGACACGAACGCTCACCGGCCGATGGATCGGCACGTCGACCGAGGTTGAGCCCTATCGCGCCTGCGCTTCGTCGTCGTTCAGCAGCCAGCGGAGGCCGGCAAGAAATGCTCCCGGTCCAGCCGAAAAGTGGGTGTGGCCGTCCAACGTGATGGCCCGCAACTCCCACGGCTTGCTGACGCCATCATTCGACCAATGCTGAATCCACTCCAGTGCGGGTTCACGAAACCGCGGATCATCCAGACTCCCACTCGCAACGAACACCCTTCCTCCGCTCGGCGGCATGGCACCCTCGCCTTGCCACGACAGGAAAAACGGCAAATTCCTATGGAGGGCAGGATTGCTCGCGATATGCCCCCAAAACAACCCGGGTCGGGTCAGTGATGTATAAAGAACGAACTGTCCTCCGAGCGACTGTCCGAACAGGATGCGGCGATCGGCGCGGCTGCGGAACTGCTCCTGGATCAACGGGAACAAGCGCTCGGAAAGAAAACGCTGGAACACTTGGGCGCCCCCCCAATTCTCTCGCTCCGTGGAGGGCGCGGTGAAATCGGTGCTGCGCCGGTTGCCCTCCCGCTCGTCATGGGTCCCGTAGGAAATGCCGACGACGATGGCTTCCGGCATCTCTTCGCCAAGCGCGAGATAGCTGTAATAGGCCGACAGCAGCGGAAAAGTGATACCTCCATCGAGCAGATAGATCGTAGGGTACGTCGAGTCATCCGACAGGTCGTAGCTCGCGGGGAGGCTGACAAAGATGTGATAGCTGCGCTCGGGCTCCTTGGTTTCCAAGAGGTGGTATCGCACATCTCCCAGGCCCTCGAGCTTGCTGACATCGACCGAATCGCCTCCTGCGGACGCACCCGAAACGGAGCTACCCAAGAAAACGAGCGTGAGCAAGGCCCTCATCAGCACCTCCACGCTCCGTATGTTGTGCTTCGGACCCCGATGGGTCAAGCGACCCGGCTGGACCGACGGACGGGATGAAGATTTGCGAAACCTTTGCGGCTATTTTGCGCTCTCCTCTATGGCTTCCGCAGACTGCCCGGCCTATAAAGCCGCCATGCGAAGCAACCTACTCTTTCTCTTCCCTCTTCTCGTTATCGCCGGGACGGGCGTCCGGAGCGTGGAAGCCCAGCCCGCGCCGGACTGGGTCGTCGCCAATTGGAAGAATCTAATCGGCGTGTGGATTGCCGACAACAGCGCTTACAAGACCGAGGAGGCGTCGATGGACTCCTTTGGACTCGAGTGGACCTGGGGCATCGGCAACCAGAGTCTGGTGGGCCGGCTCTATGGGATCAAAGACGGTGAGGAAGTCGCGACGTTCTGGGAGTTCCGCGAGTTCTGGCACCCGGGGGAGCAACGTCTGTTGACGACTCAGTTCGGGCGCGACGGAACCTACGGTGCGGGCCCTCATCATCAGAACGCCGACGGTTCGACGGAAATGCTACAGACGTTCTACGACGCGGCGACCGGCCGTGCGACTCGCGTCGGTCATCGCGCGGTGCTGAAGGCCGACGAGCATACGACCCAGTCATTCGACGTCGACGAGAGCGGCACCTGGAAAGAGCGGAGAACGTATATCTGGCGCCGACAACGCTGAGCCGATTCCACCTCGGTGAACTCGTTGCAGCAGCTTCTCGAAGCGCGGCTCCGACCGCAAGGTGTAGAGCTCTGGGAAGGAGGGTAAAAAGACGAGCAAGGGCGCTCGATGTGCGAATGCCAGCTCGAGGTGATCCAAAGCCTGGGCTCGATTGCCGAGCGCGGCATGGCGCAGGCCGAGCGACAGGGCGAGCTCACCCGCGGAGACGGCCTCAGCCCGTGTGCGAATACGCTCCAGGTCCCAGTGGCGCCAGAACGCAACGACGTCTTTGGGCTCTGCGCCGTCGATGCGCTCCGGTTCGGTCCCTGGCGCCCAGCCCATGTGCAGCAAAACCTGCGCCGATTGCGCGGCTTCGTCCCAGCGCGCCAGGCGCTCGTTGGCGAGAACGGCGAACACGTGGGCGGGCGGGAACTCCGGCGCGACCTCGATGACCCGCGTTGCCTCTTCCGCAGCGCGCTCGTTCAGTCCGGCCGCCAGATAGAAGAACGCGAGATCGGCGCGAACGTAGTAAGCGGCCGGATCGAGAGCAACGGCGCGCTCGGCCTCCGCGATCGCCGCTTCGTGGTCGCCGGCGGCGGAAAAGTAAGTCGCCGCGGCGAGCGCGGTTCGCGCATCTTGCGCCGATGCGCCAGCGGTGGCGCGGTCGAGCCATTTGCGGGAAGCGGCAAGATCCCAGTCGAGAAACAACGCCGCCATCGCCATGACCCGAAGCGCGGGGACGTTCTCCGGCTCGACCGAAAGCGCACGCTCGGACACCGCACGCGCTTGCGTCACGCCGTCGCGAAAGACGATGAGCCCGGCGAAGCTCATGTCCATCAGCACGTCCCCTTCCTCGGCCAACGCCATTGCGTGCCCGGGGTCGAGAGCGAAAGCCTCCCGAAACGCCGCGCGCGCGGCGAGAAGGTCTTCGTTGCCGCGTCCCGTGAGATACCGCGCGTGGAGATACTTGCCACGACGGATCAACGACAGAGCTTGCGGCCTCGCCGGAGACAGGGCGGCTGACTCTGGTGCATCCGGACGCGACCACATCGAAACGCCAGCAACGGCGATTGTCATCAAAACCGTGCCGACCGCCCAGAGGGCCAGCGACCGGCGGCTGCCGAGCGACCGCTTTCGCGCCAACAGCCGGTAGCCCACCCGGGGGATGGTCTCGATGTATCGCGGTGCGGCCGCCGAATCGCCTAGCGCCCTCCGCAAGCTCGTCACCGCGCTGTTGAGGTTGTTGTCGAAATCGACGAATGTATCGTCCGACCATAACCGCTTCCGGAGCACGTCCCGCGTCACGACGGAGCCGTCCGCCTTCTTGAGGGCGAGCAGCACGCGAAACGGTTTCTCCGCCAGGCGAATGCGACGGCTGCCTCGACACAGCTCGTGCGAGCCCTCGTCGAGGCGGAATCCGTCGTCGTCGAGCGTCAGTCGAGCCATGGCGAATCGACTCGATCGTAGCGCGCCAGCAACGCTGATGAAAAAGCGACTCCACGCTCGGAACGCAGTACGGGAATAAAGTACCGACTCTCGCTGTACTCTCCAAAGAAACTGAAGGAGGACACATGCCGTCGCTGCTTCTTCTCGTATCGTTGCTCGCTCAGCCCGTCGACTCCTCATCGCTCACCCCGCTCGAGCTCGAGCTCGTCAGCTCGCATCACGCCTCAGGAGCCGAAGAGGAGCGTGCGACCCATAAGCTCTACCTGGTCGCGAACGGGACGAGAATGACCACGCTGCGATCGGGGCGCGAGGTCGCCGTTTCCGGGGCGGACGGGGTGCAGTATCGAAACGTCGGTTTGAACCTCCAGGGGCGCGCCAGCCAGACCGGCGAGCGCTTTCGTATCCATCTGAAGTTCGAGCGAAGCGCGCTCGGCGACCCCGACGCGGCGGGGAATCCCACATTTCTCACCTTCAGCTCGCAAAGCGAGATCTGGGCGAGCGACGGCGAGACCATCGACGTCGCCGCCGGCCCGGATCCGGGGACGGGTGCTCGGTGGAGCCTTCGCGTTACCGTCCGGGTTCTGGAGCGCTGAGGATGCATTTTGCAGGTACGGGCTACGTCGGTCCCTCGTTGGCGCGAACCCGCTTCGCCACGTCAGGGGTGAGCACCGTCACCTTCGTCGCTCTCGCGCTATACGCGCTCGGTCTCTTTGAGACGATCTCGAGCTAGGTCTCCGAGCGAATGCGAGAGCTCGGCATCCGTCTCGCGCTGGGGCGCGGGTCGCGGTCGAGTCGTCGGGACATAGCTCGGCGGAGCCTCGCGATCGTGGCCGTTGGAATCGCCGCCGGTCTCGTCCTCGCGTCGTTCCTAGGGCGGCGGATGTCGAGCCTACTCTTCGACATCGGTCCCCGGGACCCGGCAACTCTCTCTCATCGCAGCGGTCGTCGTCTTCCTGGCGGTGGCCACCGGAGCCAGCTACCTTCCGGCCCGCTGCGCGGCGAGAATCGACGCGGCCGCGACGCTGCGACGAATGACGAGGACCCGAGCCTAGCCTAGCTCCGATTCAGATCTCCGCGAGTCGACGTTTCGCTTCGGTATAGGCGAGCGCGCGCTCCAGACCGTTGGCGCTGGAGTCCACGACCGACTGGTAAGCGCTTCTTGCCTTGTCTTCCTCACCCAAACGATCGTAGGCGCGAGCGAGAAGGAGCGTTTGGAAGGGGTCGTCGGTGTTGCCCTGCTTCAGATGCTCAACCGCCTTCTGAGTCTCTCCTTTTTCCAGCATCAAGTAGCCGACGAGATAATGATACGCCGTGAGATACTGCTGGGCTCCCTCGCCGCCATCCTCGATCATCTTCCGGATTTCCTCGGCAACGCCCCAGGCCTCCTCGTGCTTTCCCATTTTCGACAGAACGCGGCAGCGGCCATGGAGCAGGCGGCCGAGCCAGAGCTGTTTCTGATCCTCGGGCAGGCTGCTTCCCGGCACGCTCTCGTAGCCTTTCTCGTAGGCATCCATCGCCTTGGCCAGGCGCCCGTTCTCGAGGCTGATGCGGGCGATCGAGTTCCAGATGAACACTTCGGGGAAGCCTTGCGCTGCCCCGCTGTCACGGTACTCGGCGAGATAGGTCTCGAGAGATTCGATCGCCGCGTCGACATTGTCCTCGTAGAGGTAGCTGAAAGTCACACCGTAGCGAATGGGCGCGGGAGCCGCGCCCTCCGGCAGCTCTTTTTCGATGGACTCGAACGAAGCCCGCGCCTTCTCGTATTCGCCCTGCATCAGGTCGTCGTTGGCGAGAAACGAACGGGCACGCTGGCTCGGTGGTCCGATGGCCTGCGCCCTCTCGAACGCGCTGCGCGCCTTCTCGCCATTCTGTGTGCCAAGATAAATCTGCCCGAGGATCATCTGGACGAGCCGCTCGTCCGGGTAGTCAAAGGCGAGCTTCTCCAGGGGATCGATGGCAGCCTGAAAGTTCGCCCCGCCGTTCGCCCGAGCCAAGGACATCGCTTCGATGAACCGGCGCTCCCCATCCGATGCGGCCCTGGAAAGCTCCACCGCCCGTTCGAGCTGCTCTTCCGCCTCGGGCGAGGGCACGACCGCCGACAGGTAATAGACTCCCATCGCGAAATTCGGATCGGCCGCCACGAGCTTTCTGGCAACGTCGACGGTGCCGGCTCCCAGCTGGAAATTCTCGATCCGAGCCTGAAGCTCGGTGATGAGCGCTTTCGCCTCGGCCGACTGGGTGCTCCATTCGAACTTCTTCACTGCTCCAAAGCCAGGGGACGCGAGAAGACTCGCAAGCAAGAGCCCGTGCAGTACGCGTGCTACGCTCATTGGACCTCCCATTTTTTGAATCGATGATTCAAGGTTTTGAAGCGGCGAGCTCCCACACGCTTCCTCCATCCCAAGCAGCTACGTACGGGAGGCGCTTCGGGTTCCCGATCGAGTCGGGGGGGTGGGACTCTCAGCGAAACGCCGCGCGGATCTCTTCGGCAACGAGGCCTAGCCCGCGGCGCACGACGGGATCGCTCCCGGCGTAATTGATCCGGATGCACTCGTTGCGATGGCGCCAGTCCTCTTCGAGGCCGGGAAAGAAGTGGTGACCGGGCACGACGAGAACGTTGCGAGCTTTGAGCCTTTCGTACAAGTCCTGCGACGAGATCGGCATGCCTTCGAACCAGAGCCAGAGGAAGAAGGTCCCTTCGGGCACGTGAACACGGTAAGGAAGTCCTCTGAAGGACTCACGCACCCACTCGAGCGCTTGCCGCGACTTGCGCTCGTAGAATGGGCGAACGACCCGTCGAGCCACGTCGAGTATCTCACCGCTCTTGACGAGCTCGAGGGCTAGAAACGCGCCGAAGCTACCTGGCGCCAGCGAGACGATGGCGTTCAAGGTCGATATCGCTCGAATCGTCTCCTCGTCGGCGATCACGATGCCCGTGCGAGCTCCGGGAAGTCCCAGCTTCGAGAGGCTCATCGTCAGGATCACGTTCTCGTCCCAGACTGGCTCGGCGTCATTGAAGACGATGTCGGGAAAAGGAGTCCCGTAGGCGTTGTCAACGATGAGGGGAATCGCCCGGCCGCGAGCCAGCTCGGAAAGCCGGGCGAGCTCCCCTCCGGTCAGAACGTTGGCGGTCGGGTTCGTCGGTCGCGAGACACAGATGGCGGCGACGTCGTCGCCCAGGGAAAGGGCCTCGAAATCGATGTGGTACTTGAAGAGGTCGGGGGGAATGAGCTCGATCTCTGGCCTGCGCGAAACAAACATGTCGGGCTCGATACCTACATCGCCGTAACCAATGTATTCGGGGGCGAGGGGAAAGAATATTCGGCGACGGCACCCGTCCTCACTTTGCCCCGCGAGCAAGTTGAAGAGGAAGAAGAAGGAGGTCTGGCTCCCGCTCGTCAAAGCGATGTTGGAATCCGCGAGCTTCCAGGCAAACTGGTTCTTCAACAGACGGGCGAGGGCTTCGATGAACTCTCGATTCCCCCGAGGCGAATCGTAGCTCCCGATGAGCCTCTCGAGCTCGTCACCGGAGTCGAGAGCGTTTCGAACCCGCTTTCTGAAGAGGCTCTCGACCTCGGGGATTCGTGCCGGATTGCCGCCACCTAGCGCAAGGACCGGGGAATCGGCAGAAGCGGCCTCTCCGAGATCGTTCATGAGCCGGAGTATTCCCGACTCCCGCGTGAACTTCGCGCCGAACCGAGAACGCTTCACGGATGGCGATCGGTTTGCCCTGGATCGATCCGAGGCATGACCGAGGGACAGGGCTCTCGCGAAGGACGACCGGTGGTCTCGAAATCGAGAAAGGTCGTGGCGGCGTAGGTGACCAGACCCACGATCCCGTCCTCTTTGCTGGTATCTACCGTCGCATGCTCGACGAACATCTGATGCCGCTCTCCCGGGCGAAGCTTGTCCTTCGAGATCGTGTAGGACTTGGCTCGGTAATCGAGATGACCCGTTCCTTCGAATGGACGGCCGCTGTGCACCGTTTTTTCTCCGTGACAATCACCCGCCACGACGAATAGCAGATCGTCGAGGATTCCATTGGGATCCGGGCGCGCCCGGGTAAACTCACTCCAGCTCACGATCAGATCCGCGTCCGAGTCAACCGCCGCGGGCGAAACGGGTCGTCCTTCCTGGCTCAGGCTGATCCACACGGGTTCCGGAATCCGCGAGCTGCCTTTCCCCGTCCCTTGCACGTGGAGAACGCGCCCCTCGACGGTACCGCCCGGCGTCTCGAAACGAAATCGGTAAGGTCCGTTGGGGTAGGAACGGTCGAGATCGGCCTCGTCGTCATACCTTCCACCATGCAGCTCGAGCACATGGCCGAGATCCTCGAATTTCTGGCGGTCACCGTTCGGAAACGCGAGCTCCGCCTGGGTCACCCGGCCTCCTTCCTTCGGGAAGATCTCGGCGAAGAAATGATAGTTGAGAAGCTCGAGCTCATTAGAGCCGGTCTGACGGTGGTTGGTCGTCTTCCCCATGACGAGAAAGCGG
The DNA here is from genome assembly GCA_035620555.1 of Vicinamibacteria bacterium. Classification (NCBI taxonomy): domain Bacteria; kingdom Pseudomonadati; phylum Acidobacteriota; class Vicinamibacteria; species Vicinamibacteria bacterium. The sequence goes on along the minus strand of DASPGQ010000478.1, from coordinate 8,396 downwards.
AGATGCTCATCGGGTCCGAAAACGCCGAGAGCTATGAGGAGCGAGACGGTAATCACGCCGCAAGCGTAGCATGGAACCCCGAACGCTATGGGACAAAACCCACGATGTCGGGGCGATGCGCCCCTTGCCAGGCCCTAGGATCAACGACTTAGAACTGTCCGATGGTGGCACGGAGATTGTATGGCCGATCGGAAGTCGAATGATGGAAGTACCCGTAGAACCCCAGTTCAATCTTCTTGCGAGTGAGGGATCGCTTTCCCAAGTGGCCTTGGCGGAAGTGCTCAAGACTGTTGCGCTCAACGAGCTGAGCGGAACGCTCGAGGTGAGCTCGGGCCGTGTCGCGAAATCCGTCTATTTCGACCGAGGATTCGTGGTCTTTGCGGGAAGTAACGCGGATACCGATCGGCTCGGCCATCTACTGGTCCGGAGAGGACGCATTACCGAGGACGACCTCGCTGCCGCTTTGAGTCTCGTTGGAGAAAGACGTCGAATCGGGGAGGCCCTGGTGGGCAAGGGATTTCTCAGCGAGGACGAGCTCGGCGAGGCATTGGCCTATCAGGCCCGCGCGATCGTCTCCTCTCTTTTCGCCGCCGAGGGCACGTATCGTTTCGAGGAGCAGGAATGCCCGATCGCTCTGGATCTCCGGTTGAGCCTTTCGATCTATCGGATCCAGCTCGAGGGAGTCCGGCTCATGACGAATGGGGAGCTCATCGGAAAATCGCTTCCTTCGCTCGATACCGAGTTAGTGCTCTCCTCCTGCCCTCCGTTCAGCTTCGAAGATGTTCGCTTCCTTCCCGAGGAGCTTCTGGTGATGGAGGCGGCACAAAAGAAACGACCGGTGGAAGGCATTCTGCAACGGGTTCCCAAGAAACGCAGCACCGTTCTCCGAACCGTCTATGGACTTCTGTCCGCAGGCGTTCTGGAGACGGTGGCCGATCGGACGGTTACCCCGCTCAAGGTGCAGGAGGAAACCGGCACGTTCCTGCTTTCCCAGATCGATAGTGAAGCGGATGCCGTTCAGACGGTCGACGAGAGGCAGCAGCTGCTCCTCGCTTTCGAGAACACCGAGCACGCCTCCGCCTGCGAGCTTCTCGGCGTGGCACCGGATGCCTCGGAGGAGGAAATCCGCCGGGCCTACGTGATCAGACAAGAAGAGTGGGAGTCCGAGCAAAGGAAGTTCCAAAGCGAGGAAACCCTCTTTCTCAAGGTAGAGGAAATCCGGGCGAGACTCGACCGCGCGAAGGCCAAGCTCCTGGAAGAACGGGCACCTGTCGCCGGAACCCCGAAATCCACGGTAGCGGCATTCCGTTCCGTCGAAGACCGGGACGAAGTCAAACGCCTCTTGAAAGAGGTGAAACTGAGAAAGATCGTCAACGACAGGGAAGGCGTGATCTCGTTCCTGTACGAGATCGTGAAGCTCGCTCCTCAGAATGCGAAGTTCGAGGCCATGCTGGCCCAAGCCCTCGCGTCACATCCGGTGATGAGAGCCAAGGCGGAGCGGCACTTCAGAAAGGCGCTGTCGCTCGATCCGCAGAACGCAGAGCTCCACTATCTCCTCGGCCGCTACTACTTGTCGTTCGACATGAAGAATCGCGCGCTCGCCGAGTTCAAGACCGCCCTGCGCATCGACCCGAGGCTCTCGCAGGCGAGAAGCGCACTCGTCGATCTCAAGGCGAGCGACGATACGTCGCTCCAGCGCAAGCTGAAACAGCTCTTCGCTTAGGATTCTAGGCTTTCTTCAGCTGCCCCACGATCCACAGGAGCACGACGGCACCCACCGTCGCCGTCACGAGGGAGCCGATGGTTCCACTCGAGGATATTCCGAAGGCGCCGAACAAGAATCCGCCGACGACGGCGCCGATGACGCCAACGACGAGATTCCCCGCCAGCCCGAAGCCCCGGCCCTTCATAATCTGACCCGCGAGCCAGCCCGCTGCCAGCCCGATGATGAGAAAATAAATGAGGTTCACCTTTTCCCTCCTTTTGCCGGGGTACTCATATCACAGGAACGACAAAACAACGACAGAGAACGACGATCCAGTTGATCATTCCCCGCCGATCCGATTACGCTAATAAATGGTAGGTTGTCTCGCGGCGAGGCGTCAGACGGTCGGCGAAACGCGCAGGCCATCTCGACTCTCGAGCCGCCGGGTTGGGGAATAGTGGGTACCGATCTCGACGGTGTCCTTCACGACAGAGAATGGAGCAACGCGAATGAACAGGCACGCGATCCCGACTCTCCTCGCAGCGATCTTCCTGGGAGTCCTCATCACCGTAGTGGGTGTCGGCGCGGAACTGGTGGCGGCGAAGGAACCAGCCATCAGCGCCGGCCAGACGAGCAGCGCCGGCGTGTACACCATCGATTGCACCGGCACCAAGGCCTGTGAAGGTCAGATTCATGATTGCCCGCCCGGCCGGCCCTGTCTCATCATCTGTGACGGCCTCGACGCCTGCGACGATGGCATCTTCAATTGTCCCGCAGGCTTTCCCTGTACGGTCACGTGCGAGGAAAAAGACGCTTGCGGGGATTCCACTCTGAATTGCAGTGGGGACGCCCCATGCAGCATGGAGTGCGGGACCCACTACGCGGCCTGCGAAGGGGCCTATGTCGCCTGCAGCAGTGGCCCCTGCGAAGCGACATGCAAAGGCAGCCAGGCGCCCATGATGGGCGACTGCGACCAAGCGAGCCGATGCACCGAATGCGGGAACGGGACTTTCGGCATGGGCGAACAACCGCCGACCTGCACTCCGTCGACGTCACCGACAAAGGTCGGGTCGCTACCGGGTCTTCCAGACCTTCCCTGAGAACCGTTCCGCTGAAGGAAAGTTGAGACCCGCTTGAAGCGGATCGGCTTGGTGCTCGCCGCCCTGCTGATCGTCGCCGGCGTCTCGACCTACCATCGCTTCTCGCGGAGCCTGCCGAAGCTCGATGGGGAAATCGAGCTAGCGGGTCTCTCGGCACCGGTGACGCTCGAACGTGACGCTCTTGGAGTCGCAACCCTTCGCGGCGCGAATCGGATGGACTTGTCCCGGGCTCTGGGCTTCGTCCACGCCCAGGAGCGTTTCTTCCAGATGGACTTGATGAGGAGAAGCGCCGCGGGAGAGCTTGCCGCCCTTCTGGGCAAAGACGCTCTTTCCATCGATCGAAGCCGGCGAATCCATCGCATGCGGGCGCGGGCCGAGCGAGTCCTGACCCGCGCCGGCCCGCGAGAGCGCGAGCTGGTTACGTCTTACGCGGATGGCGTCAACGCCGGTCTCGCATCTCTCGGTGCGTCGCCGTTCGAATACCTCTTGCTCCGCCAGCAACCTTCCCCATGGACGCCCGAGGACTCGGTCCTCGTCGTCTACTCGATGTTCTTCCAGCTCAACGACGAGACCGGGCGCGATGATGCCGACGTCGGCTTGATGTTCGACGTGCTTCCACGCGAGCTGGCGGAATTTCTGACGCCAGCGGGAACGGAGTGGGACGCTCCGGTCGAGGGTGAGCCTCTCGAAGTGGCGCCCATACCCGCCGTCGACTCGGGGGGAGAGGTCGGGGCCGAGCGGCCCAGTGATCACGATCCGACGAGTGAGCTCGGAAGCAACAACTGGGTCGTCTCCGGCAAGAAGACGGCCCATGGCGGGGCGATCCTCGCGAGCGATATGCACCTGGGTCACGCCGTTCCCAACATCTGGTTTCGGGCACTCCTCGAGTGGGGAGCGAATCGTATCGTCGGGGTGACGCTTCCCGGGACCCCGAGCCTGGTCGCCGGCAGCAACGGCCACATTGCCTGGGGCTTCACGAACTCCAACGGAGATTGGGTCGATCTCGTCGAGATCGAGGTCGACGACGACGACCCGGGCCGGTATCGTACGCCGGCCGGCTGGGAGAGCTTCGTCGTGCATCACGAGCGGATCGACGTCGAGGGAGCCGAGCCCGAATTGCTGGAAGTGCGCGAGACCATCTGGGGGCCTCTCATCGATGAGGATCACCGGGGGCGTCCTCGAGCCGTCCGATGGATCGCCCATGACGCTCGAGCCGTCAACATGGAGCTGGGAAAGCTCGAGACCACGGACGACCTCGACGAGGCCTTGCGCGTGGCCGGAGGCAGCGGCATTCCCCCTCAGAACTTCGTTTGCGCCGACCGCGGTGGCGCGATCGGATGGACGATCGCCGGTGCCATACCGCGGCGGGCCGGTTTCGACGGGCGACTTCCGGGCTCGTGGGCCGATGGTGCGCGGCGATGGGATGGCTATCTCGCTCCCGAGGAGCATCCGCGCATCGTCGATCCTGAAACCGGCGCCATCTGGACGGCGAACGCTCGCGTCGTCGGCGGGGACGCTCTCGACGCCATCGGTGATGGCGGCTACTCGCTCGGGGCCCGGGCACGCCAGATTCGAGACTCTCTCCTGTCACTCGAACTGGCGAGTGAGGCCGACATGCTCGCCATCCAGCTCGATGACCGCGCCCTGCTTCTCGAACGGTGGAGGACGCTCTTTCTCGAGATCTTGCGGGAGCGAGAAAATCTCGTGAACGTGAGGCGGTTCATCGATGAAAGTTGGACCGGACGGGCGTCCATCGATTCCGTCGGGTACCGGCTCGTGCGCGATCTACGCCAGGCGGTTTTCGAGCACGTCATAGGTGCGCTCACCGAACCGGCGCGTCAGGCGGACGAACGGTTTCGCCTGTCGGGGCTCCGGCAGTGGGAAGGACCTTTGTGGAAGCTCGTCACCGAGAAACCACCGCATCTCGTTCCTCATCCGTACCGGAGCTGGGAGGAAGCACTTGCCGGTATCGTTGCCCGGAGAGCCTCGCAGTGGACCGAGCCGTTGTCGACGAGGACCTGGGGCGCTCGGAACGTATCGGCGATCCGCCATCCCTTGAGTCCCGCCATTCCGTTGCTTTCGCGCTGGCTGGACATGCCCGAGAGGGCTCTACCGGGCGACAGCGACATGCCGCGGGTTCAGAGCCCGTCCCACGGCGCCTCGGAGCGTCTCGTGGTGGCGCCGGGACGCGAAGAGCAGGGGCTTTTCCACATGCCAGGCGGGCAGAGCGGGCATCCTCTATCGCCGTACTACGGGGCGGGACACGAGGATTGGGAGGAAGGCCGCCCCACACCCCTGCTGCCCGGCCCGACTCGCTACGAGCTCGTTCTGACGCCTTCCCCGTAGCTCAAGCGAGGCCCATTTTCTTGCGGCCCTCGTCGTGACGACGGTTCAGCTCCCCGTTCCAGGGCGGGATCGATATCGTTACGTCGCCGTGGCATTCCGTCTGGCACGAAAGGCGAATCGGCGGTCTCGGGTCCTCGCCGTTGACGGTGTCGTAGCCGAAATAGCGGAGTCGCTCTTTCTCGAAAGCGGAGATCTCGGAGAGTTTCTCGCGTCCGGAAAGAACCCCCACCCAGCAGTAACCACATGAGCCGACTCGGCATTCGACGGGAATGGGGCCATCGACCCGACGGTAATCGAGACTCCGATAATCGCCCTCGTCCGCGGCGGCGGCCATGGCCAGATCCTGGCCGTTGATCGCGCGAAAACTCGCGCGCCGCGCCTCGTCCCAGCGTACCTCCCATCGCCGATCGGCGCCGCGAAGAAAAGGAAAGAGGCCGTCACGGCTCTGTCGTCGGCGAGCTGCCATCACTTTCGCCGGGTCGGTCTTCAGCAAAGGACCTTCGGCGGAGCGCGCGGCGACGCGGGCGAGAGCCTCGTGCCCAGATTGTCGCAGCATCATGAGGCCGACGGCGCTGATCCCGATAACGAGGTCCTCGCTCGTCCCCGCGGCCTCGGCCGAGCGCGCGGCGACGTCTCGAATCGTGCGGGCGAGCGAGCGACCAGGCTCCGAGTGCCGAAGGATGGCCTCTTTCACGTCCACCCAGAAATGGGCGCCATAGAGAAAGCCGACGGCGGTGTCGAGCTGATCTTCGAGCCGCCAATTTCCCTCGAGGTCCATCAGTCGAGCCGTCTCCTGGACGTCACGTGGATTGCCCGACAAAGCCTCGTGGAGGTCGAGCGGCCAGAAGGCGAACCATATTCTCGTTGCTTCCCGATCCACGGGATGGATCGATGGGCCGAGCTCGTCGAGAGCCTCGATCCAGTCGGATTGAGCCAGCCCTTCGAGAAATTCGACCAATCGAGTGGACTCCATGACCGTCATGATGCCTCTTTCTTTCGAGCCCACATCCTAGCACGGGCGACCCGAAGGCCGAGCTAGTGCCGTTCCCCGATTTGTGCTAGCGTCTTCCGCGATGGCGCTCACGCATTATCTCAAGATACTGGCTCACCCGGTATTCACCGGCTTGAACTTCCACATGCCCATGGTCGTGGATCTCTCCCACCCGCTCATCATGCTGAAGGGCGAGAATGGCTCGGGAAAGTCGACGCTGCTCCACGCGCTGCACTACGCGCTCAAAGGCGAGGAGGTCGAAGGCTACGTCTACCGCACGGAATTTCCCGACCTCGATTCCGGGAAAGTTTTCCTCTTCGACGCGGAGCAGCACAACCCGAGGAACCGACTAGATCTCTTCGAGCACGAGCCACGGATGCGGGAGTTTCTCCAGATCGCGAGTCACGGCCAGGTGATGCTGTCTCTGTTTCGCGAGAGCTTCCCCAAGTTGCCCAACGGCACGGTCCTCTTGCTGGACGAGCCGGAGATGGCCCTGAGCCAGTCAAACCAGAGGCGCATTCTGAAGATGTTGATGGAGCTTGCCGATCAGAAGGACTTTCGCATCGTGACGGCGACCCACTCGCCCATCCTCATCGAAGCCAAAGAAACCTACGTCATCGATCTGGACCGGCACGTCAATCGCAACATCATTCCCGATGACATGGGCGTCGAGGGACAGAGCACTCTGCACTAGCAGGATTTTCGCTACCATAGTCGCAATTTATTCGTCATAAACGAGTTAGCCTCTCCTCGACCCAACCCACCCACGCAGGAGCCATTCACTCCTCAAAAGGGACCAAAAAACGACCGATCTGGCTAATTCGTTGACAAATGTTGGCTTATGCCGAGCGCACTGGGTATTCTCCACGCTGTTGCTCGGCCGGGGGTCCCCCGTATCCACTGGCCACCGTCTTAATGACATTTTCTTAGGAGAGTCGAATGCATCGCCCCGTAAAGTACTTCGAAAAGGCCCTCACGGTCGCCGCCAACGGCGCCTTCCGGGCATTCGAACGGCTGAATCGGATCCGCCCCAACCCCACGTTCACACCGGCCTGGTCGGACAAGCCGCTTTTGAAGTCCTGGCAGAAGACCAAGCCGACGCTCGGCTGGCCCCGCACGACCGACTCGCTCTGCCCGAAGTGCATACCCGAGGCCCGGACCAAGATCTTGAACGGCGAGGGGGACTTGAATGCCCTCGTGAACGAGAAGGTCGGCGAGATCAAAGCTCAGGTCATCGAGCGCGACGGCGGGATCTGGATGGTGAAGGATTGTCCCATCCACGGCCATTTCGAGGACGTGATGGCCATCGATGTCGAGTTTTTCAAACACCTCGAGGACGTGTTCCCCGGCCGAGACATCCGGGCTCATAACGACGAAAAGCTCCACAAGCACGGCAGCAGCACGATCAAGCACGGGCGCGGCTCGGTGCTGACGATCGATCTGACCAACCGCTGCAACATGATGTGCGATCCGTGCTTCATGGACGCCAACCAGGTGGGCTTCGTGCACGAGCTGACCTGGGACGACATCAAGACGCTGCTCGACAATGCCATCACGATTAAGCCGAAGCGCCAGATGTCGGTGCAGTTCTCCGGAGGCGAGCCTACGCTATCGCCTTACTTTCTCGATGCGGTCCGTTACGCGCGGAAAGTCGGCTACATCAGCACCCAGGCGGCGACCAACGGTATCGAGTTCGCAAAGAGCGCCGAGTTCGCCCGGGAGGCGGCGTCCGCGGGGCTTCGTTACGCCTACCTCCAGTTCGACGGCATCGGAAACGCGGCAAACTCGCACCGTCACGTGGGCAATCTCTTCGACGTCAAGATCCAGGCCATAGAGAATCTCTACAACAACGGCGTCGATATCGTCCCGGTGACGACGCTCATCAACGGCGTCAACAACGAGCAAGTCGGATCGCTCATCCGCTTCGCGCTCGACAACCCGAAGAAGATCCCCTTCCTCTCGTTTCAGCCGGTTTCGTTCACCGGCCGTGACGAAGCCGTGACTACGGAGCGGCGATTCGCCCAAAGATACACGCTGTCCCACCTGGCCCATGACGTCAAGAAGCAGACGGGTCTCGGAGAGCCGGCGCGAGACTGGTTTCCCATCTCCTTCCTGGGAACGTTCTCCGACTGGGCGGACCTGGTGCACGGCCCGAGCCGCGAGTGGGGCCAATTCAGCTGTGGCTGCCACCCGAACTGCGGCGTCGGCATGGCGGTGATGGTCGACAAGGAGACGAAGGAGTCGGCACCGGTCA
>DASPGQ010000477.1 GCA_035620555.1 Vicinamibacteria bacterium | reverse complement strand
TTCCCGAGGGGCAGCAGGCCCCCAGGGCGATCCGGTGACTCGCCGCGGACGTTGATTAGCTTCCCTCGCGGTAAGTCACCTTTCCGCCGACGACCGTGAGGAGCGGTCTCACTCGGGCGATCTCCATCGGTTCGAGCGCGTACGGGTCTTCGGAGAGCACGACGAAATCCGCGAGCTGCCCCGGCTGCAGGCCTCCACGGCGCTCTTCGTCGAATGCGGCGTACGCCCCGGCGAAGGTGAAAGCGGCAATTGCCGTGTCGAGGCTCACGCGCTCCGCGGGAACGAATCCTTCGGGAGGATCGCCCTCGAGCGTCCGCCGATTCACGGCGTTGTGGATCCCGCGCAGCGGAGCGACGGAGATCGACGCGGGCCAATCCGTCCCGAACACGAGCTCCGCACCCGACGAGACGAGGCTCTGCCAGGCAAAGGCATAGGGCAAACGCCCGGCTCCCACCGCTTTCGACCACACCGCCACGGTCGAGGGATAGGCATGTATCGGCTGCATTCCCGCGAGAACGCCGAGTTTCCGAAAACGCGGGACATCGTCCGGATGCACGAGCTCGATGTGCTCGATGCGAAACCGTGCGTCGGTAGCTCCCGTCCTCTCGTAGGCATCGAGCGCCATGCGAACGGCGCGATCCCCGATCGCATGGATCCAGACCTGGAGGCCGGCGTCATGCGCCATGGCGACCAGAGCGTCGAGGATTTCCTGAGTGGTCACGGGCTCGCCACGGGACTCGGCGTCGGCGTAGGGCTCGAGCAGGGAAGCGGTGTGGGACTCGATGACCCCGTCGAGGACGATCTTCACCCCGACGACTTTCAGCCACGGCGAGGGATTGCTACGAGCAAGAGCCGCGATCCGCGCGATCTCGTCCGCTGTCGTCTCCGCGCCGATCGACATCGCCATCGCGACCCGGAGCTTCAGCTGATCGAGCTCGAGGAGCTCCTGATAGAGTCCCAGCTCCTCTTCGTCTCCGCTTGCGTTCTGGATGGCTACGGTTCCGTGAGATGCTAGCCGCTCCATCGCCTGCTGGAGCGCATCGAGCTTCCTCGCGCGGGAGGGGTCGGGGATCAGTCGCCTGACCAATCGCATGGCGCCTTCTTTGAGCGTGCCGGTGGGTCGTCCGTCGGCGTCTCGGACGATCTCACCGAAGCCCTCGAGCTGGGTGTCGGATCCGATGCCCGCGAGCTCCAGAGCTCGTGAGTTCGCCCAGCCGCTGTGTCCGTCGTATGCCAGCAGGAATGCGGGGCGATCGGAGACCGCCGCGTCGAGATCATCTCTGGTGGGTAGACGCCCGTCGGGCATGGCGGTGTACTTCCACCCCCGCCCGAGAATCCATGGCTCGTCGACGTTCGCCGCGGCAAAAACGCGGACGCGTTCCTGAATCTCGGAGAGCGAGTCCGCCTCGAAGAGATCCACCTCGAAGAGGCTCAATCCGCCGCTCAGGAGATGGATGTGAGAATCCTCGAAACCTGGCAGGATCAAGGCGTCAGAACCGAAGCGCAGCACCTGGGTTTCCGGTCCGACGTAGGTTTCCAAATCGTTGAACGATCCCGTGTCGACGACGACCCCTTCGCGTACGACGAGCGTGTCTCCGGAGAAATCGAATACCCGACCGGCCTGGACGACGAGATCGGCGTGGTTGACAGAGCCCCCACAAGCGACCGAGCCAAGAAGGGCGAGGGCGAAAGCCCAGCGTTGCACCTTCGCATGGTATGAGAGCGGCGAAGGCGGCGTCAATGCGAGCGACGGTAGGAGCCGCGGGCCCGAGCTCACCGCCACCACCTCGGGAGCCCGGCCCACGGCGACCTACTCGTGCGCGTCGATAAGAGAATGGTACGCTCTGGAAATCTCCAGTAAGTGATCCCCGGCGATCGAGTTTTCCCACGAGAGCTCGCGGTGAATTCCCATCAGTCTGTCTCACAGCGAGACGACGGCGGAGGGATTCTCCGCGAAATCGGGATTCCCTTCAATCTCAGGGGCGTGGCGGGTTATGATAGAAAAGGGAAGCGATGTTGAGGCGCGTCGGGCCGCTGGCAGTTGTGTTGTTCATTGGGATGCTGCCGGCGTGGCTCATCGCCAGGGATTTCGACAATCCTCTCGCCACGAAGATCGACGGGCTTCGGCGCCATTTCGGGCTCCGCAGCGCCATTGGCGTCGTGGTCAGGAGTCTCGAAACCGGCGAGACGCTCTATGCTCACAACGCCGATCGACGTTTCATTCCCGCGTCGGGAATGAAGCTCGCCACGATGGGCGCGAGCCTGCACTACCTCGGACCGAGCTACCGCTTCGAGACGCGTTTCCTGCTCGACGGGGAGTACCACGATGGAGTGGTCGACGGCAACCTCGTCGTCCAGGGCTCGGGCGATCCTTCTCTCACCCGTCACGAGATGGACCATATTGCCCGTGCTCTCACAGGGGCGGGACTGCGTGAGATACGGGGAGATATGGTCCTCGACGACAGCTTCTTCGACGACCGTCTCCGCGGGCCGGCTTCGTATGACGACATCCTCAAGAAGGGGCTGCCCATCCAGAGTGCGCTGTCCTACAACTTCAACCTCGTGGAGCTTCGCGCTCGGGCCAGCAGCGCCGGAAGCCAGGCCGATTTGGTGGACGAGGGCTACGGATATTTCGAAGTCCAGAACCGTGTTACCACGGTGTCCCGGGGGCGCCCCTGGGTCAGTGTAGTGAAGCTCCCTCGAGACCGCGTCATCCTACGCGGTCGGGTGATTCAGGGCGACGAGGAAGAGCACATCGGCAGTTTCGTCTCACCCGACCCCACGGCCTACTTCGCCTCGGCGCTCGTCGGAAAGCTCCGCGAGAACGGAGTGCGGGTGAGCGGTCAGGTCGTGAGGGGCGCCGTCGACGACAGGAAGCTCCAGGCTCTCTACGTGCATCGGTCGGATCGGCTCGTCGAGGTCCTCTCGGCGCTCGGCAAGTACAGCAACAACTTTTCCGCCGAGCAGATGTTGAAGTCGCTCGGCGCCCACCGCTTCGGGGCGCCGGGAAGCTTCGAGTCGGGCACCCATGCGGTTGCCGAGTACATCGTTGGGCTCGGATTCAGCAAGAACGACTTTCGAATCGATGACGGATCGGGCCTGTCCTACGACAACCATCTGAGCGCGGAGATACTCGCTCGCATCCTCGAAGATATCTACCGTGCGCCGGAGCTCCGAACCGATTTCCTCTGCTCTCTCGCGATCGCTGGCGTCGACGGTACG
>DASPGQ010000476.1 GCA_035620555.1 Vicinamibacteria bacterium | reverse complement strand
CGGCTGAAGTCACCTGCTCGAGCTCGGCGAGCTTGCCGTTCGCATCGGGGTGCTCGTGAAGCTCATAGACGATGGGTAGTCCGGTCACGACGAGCGTCCACTTACCCCCAGCTCTGGTGACTCGGCCCGTGACTCTGACTTCCGCCGTCTTGGGGGTGAATCCGTTGTCGCGAACGACCTTACGGATGGCCTCTGGGTCCAGGGTATTTCCCGGCTTCAGCTTGATGTCGGCGGCGCCTTCGTTGAGGCTTACCGTGACGGTCTCGACACCCTCGATCTTCCGCAAAGCCACGCTCACGGCGTGGGCACAAACGACTCAATCCATTCCGAAAATCGTCTGCCGTATCTGAAGGAATTCGGCATCGGCCGTAGTGGGAACGAGCCAGGCGAGAAAGGCACCGACAATCGTGAGGCGTCTCATAACATCACTCCTTTCCTCAGAACCAATAGGTGAAGTTCGCGACGAGGCGAACCCTATCGTTCGGTTGAGTGCCGTTCAGGTCCTCGTAGACCCGAAATACCGGTCCCCCGGAGATTCCCCAGCTTCCATACAAACCCAGCAGCGTAAGACCCATGAAGATCTGGTGGCCACCGCTGTCGAGGACGGACGTGCCCGCGATGACGTCACGCGCCCGATGCTCCCCTACCACCTCGACGAAGATTCTCCAGTCTGGGTGAGGATAGTCCTTACGAAAAGGCGGCGGACGGTAGCCGAAAACGACGCTGTACATCGCGAGGTCGCCGAGATGATCGGCCGTCTCTCCGGTAGGGGTCATGTAGCGTCTATAGAGGCCTCCGACCCACGCATAAATCGTCCGCGAGGCGTAGCCGGTGACCAGAGCCCCGACAATCCCGGGAGCCGTGCGGGTGCCGGCGCGCAGATCGTCCGTTGGGTAATCGAATCCGCCATAGGCGGTGCTCTCGAATCGCGCCCCCACCTTCGGGCTGGTGCGGTGGAACCGGTAGCCCACCAGTAGCTCGACGTCGGGCTCGGCCGGCATCATCGCCATCATGCGAGCCGGACTCGCTCCTTGCTCCGTGTAAAGCGGCATCGGGACCGATACCGATAATTGCAGATCCTCGGTGACGCCATACCCGAGCATCGGCCGCAGCATGGCCATGGGCGAGTCCCCGGAGCGACCCATGACCGCGAAGTCGAGGCTGAACGCGCCGCGACCGAGAGTCGGCGTCGCAAGTCCGAAAACGGGTCCATGGCCCGACGCCCGTGCGTCCCGCGAGACGGCCGCCGCCGCAACGATGAGTCCAACGACGAGGGTACGGTTCATGGATCCAATCATCAGCGGGTGAGCTTGAAGATCACTTCCATGAGCTCATCGAAGACCTCTTGTTCGCGGCCGCTCTTGATCGCTTGCGAGGCGCACCGCTCCACGTAGTTGCGCACGACGAGCTTTCCGACCCCGCGCATCGCCTGCTGGACGGCGGCGACTTGCGTCAAGATGTCGACGCAGGGACGATTGTCATCGAGCATCCGATCGATGCCGTCCATCTGGCCGCGGAGCCGTCTGAGGCGGGCATGAATTTCCCCCTTTCGCTCGTCGGGAACGAAGGCCTCGTTCAGAACTCGAAGCGGCATAGAGTTCCTCGTCATTCGTTCACCTCCGTCACGTGATTTGTGAAAGCGCGGGGAGCGAAATCCCCTGCGGCACGCCGTGGAAATTTTATACCAATACCCCCTTATGGTATATTCTAAATGGAGCAAAGTGTCAACCGAATCCGGGCGCTAACAACCGAGTTCGATGAGAGAATCCCGCGGCCCGATTCTAGCGGCCTCTTGCGCGGACGACTCCCTGCGGCGATTGCGGCTTCCGCCGCGAGGTGTAAGATTTGCCACGAGCAACGTGTTGCACCCAGTGGAGGCGGGAAGCATGATTCGAAGCCAACATGATAACTACCGGCATCACGACACGGAAACGAGCGTCGATCCTGTATGCGGAATGACAGTCGAGCCTTCCCAGGCTGCCGGTAGCGTCGTTCACGGGGACACTACGTTCCATTTCTGTAGCCAGCACTGTATCGAGCGCTTCCGGAGGGATCCGTCGGCGTACGCGCAAACCGACTCCGCCCCGGACGATCAGGCGAGCGCCGCACCGGGGATGGAGTGGACGTGCCCGATGCATCCGGAAATCATTCGCGACGCGCCGGGAAGCTGTCCCATTTGCGGAATGGCGCTCGAGCCGCGGACGGCCACGGTCGAAGAGGACAACCCCGAGCTTCGCGACATGTCGCGCCGGTTCTGGATCTCTCTCGTTCTCTCCGTCCCCATCCTCGCCCTCATGGTTTCGGAGATGCTTCCGGGTCAGCCTCTACAGAGTCTCGCGAGCTCGACCGCGCTCATCTGGCTCCAGTTCGCACTCGCGACGCCGGTGGTCGTCTGGGGAGGCTGGCCGTTCTTCGAGCGCGGCGCCCAGTCGATCGTCAGCCGCCATCTCAACATGTTCACGCTGATCGCGCTCGGCACCGGCGCCGCCTTCGCGTTCAGTGTCGCCGCCGCGGTCGTGCCGGGGTGGTTTCCTCAGGCGTTTCGCGATCCGCATACGGGGGCCCTTCCGGTCTACTTCGAGCCCGCCGCCATCATCGTCACCCTCGTGCTTCTGGGACAGGTGCTGGAGCTCCGGGCCCGCAGCCAGACGTCGCGCGCGATCCGCGCCTTGCTGGGATTGGCCCCGGACGTCGCCCGGCGCGTGAATGCCGACGGGAGCGAAGAGGACGTCCGGATCGAGCACGTTCAGCCAGGCGACCGCCTGCGGATCCGGCCAGGCGAAAAGGTTCCGGTCGACGGTGTCGTCGAAGAGGGCGCGAGCGCGGTCGACGAATCGATGCTGACGGGTGAGCCACTTCCCGTCGAGAAGACACCCGGAAGCGCCGTGACGGGAGGGACGGTCAACGGCACCGGAAGTCTCGTGATGAAGGCCGAGCGCGTGGGAAGCGAAACGCTCCTGGCACAGATCGTTCGCCTCGTCAGCGAGGCGCAGCGATCCCGAGCTCCCGTCCAGCGGCTGGCCGACACGGTGTCGGCGTGGTTCGTGCCCGCGGTGATTCTCGTCGCGGTGCTCACCGCCATCGTGTGGGGGCTCGGCGGACCCGAGCCTCGGCTCGCGCACGCCCTGGTCAACGCGGTGGCGGTGCTCATCATCGCCTGCCCCTGCGCCCTCGGCCTCGCGACGCCGATGTCCATCATGGTCGGCACCGGCCGGGGCGCCCAGGCGGGCGTTCTCATCAAGAACGCCGAGGCCCTCGAGATTCTGGAGCGGATCGATGCCATCGTGGTCGACAAGACCGGAACGTTGACCGAAGGTAAGCCCGCGCTCGTCTCGGTAGAGCCGATGGGGTCGTTCTCCGAAGCGGAAGTACTCCGCGTTGCCGGAAGCCTCGAGCAAGCGAGCGAGCACCCGCTCGCCGCCGCCATCGTCGCCGGTGCCGTCGAGAGAAGCGCGACGCTCGCCGGCGTCCAGGATTTCCAGTCGGTCACGGGAAAAGGCGTCACTGCCGTCCTGGACGGTCAGTCGATCGCGATCGGAAATCAGGCTCTCCTCGATGACCTTGGAGCCGATTTTTCCGCCGCCGCCGAACGGGCCGAAACGATTCGCCGCGACGGCCAGACGGCCGTTTTCGTCGCGATCGACGGGAAGCTCGCCGGGGTCCTCGGCATCGCCGACCCTATCAAGGAAACGAGCCGCGAAGCGATCGAGCACCTTCACGAGGACGGGGTGAGCGTGATCATGCTCACGGGAGACAACCGCACGACCGCCGAATGGGTGGCGAGCAAGCTCGGCATCGACCGCTTCGAAGCCGAGGTGCTCCCCGACGAAAAGGCCGCCATCGTCAAGCGCCTCCAGAGCGAAGGCCGTCGAGTGGCCATGGCCGGCGACGGCATCAACGATGCTCCAGCGCTCGCTCAGGCGGACGTCGGCATTGCCATGGGCACGGGAACGGACGTCGCCATGGAGAGCGCCGGCATTACCCTCGTCAAAGGCGACCTCCGCGCAATCGCGCGCGCCCGGCGTTTGAGTCGAGCAACGATGAGGAACATCCGCCAAAACCTCGCGTTCGCGTTCGGCTATAACGCTCTCGGAGTTCCCGTGGCGGCCGGCGTTCTCTACCCCTGGTTCGGCATCTTGTTGAGCCCCATGATTGCCAGTGCCGCGATGACGTTCAGCTCGGTTTCGGTTATCACCAACGCGCTGCGGCTGCGGAACATCCGTCTGTGATCGCGCTTGGTCTGCCGCAAAGCTCTCCGAAGTTTCATTCGGTACGCAACGCCGTCATCGGGTCGACCCGGGTGGCACGTAACGCCGGCACCAGCGTCGCCGCGAGACCGATGATCCCGAGAACCACCGCGGCTCCGACGAAAGTCACCGGCTCGGTCGCGCTGATCTCGTAGAGCAAGCTTCCGAGCACGCGCGTCAATCCGATGGCGAGTCCGAGCCCGACGAAGACCCCCGCCGTCACGAGCCCCATTCCCTGCCTCAAGACGAGCTCGAGTACCGCGGAGCGAGTGGCACCGAGAGCCATGCGCAGGCCCATCTCGCGCGAACGTTGGGTCACGGAGTGTGAGAGCACGCCGTAGGTTCCGACGCCTGCGAGCGTCAATGCGGTGACCGCGAAGATCGCGATCACCACGAGATGAAACCAAGGGCGCGAGACGTTGATCGATACGAGCTCGTCCATCGTCTGGACGTCACGAATGGGAAGCTGATCGTCCACCGCCCAAACCGCTTCGCGAATCTGAGGTACGAGCCGCTCCGGATTCGTGCTCGTCCTCACGAGCATCTGCAGGTCGGCCAAAGTGCGTCCGGTACGAAGTAGCGGCCGGAACATCGCTTCCTGCCCCTCGTGCTCGAGGCCGATGAGACGCGCGTCCTCGACCACTCCCACCACGGTGAGCCACGGGTTCGTCGAGGCCGCGCCACCGAACTTCAGCCTCTTGCCCAGAGGATCGTCCTCCGGCCAGGCCTGCTCCGCGAGCTCGCGGTTCACCAGCACCACGCCGTCCTCGCTGTCCCCGTCGGCCAGAGTGAGCTCCCGGCCACGAAGAAGCGGCAGCCCCAGGCTCTGGAAATATCCTGGTGTCACGCCGAGGACCATGGGCCACTGCTCCCGCTCCACGATCTCGCCCGAAGTCGATTCCACGCTCATCTGCGCCCTTCCCCACGCTCCCGAAAGCGGTGTCCAGGTCGAGGCCGCGGCCGAGCGAACCCCAGGTACCGTACTCACGCGCTCGAGAACCTGCTCGGCGACGGCATCCCATCGCGCCGATTCAGAGAACCGATAGCTCGGGAGCGAAAGCTGGAACGTCAGCAACCCGCCGGTCTCGAACCCAGGGTCGACGGATACGAGGCGGGCGAAGCTCCGAATCATCAACCCCGCCCCGATCGAGAGAGTCAATGCGAGACCCAGCTGGGCGACCGCGAGGACGTTACGAAAACGACGGCGATGGAGCTGCGAGCTCACCGCCTGCGCCGTGGCCCTCAGCGAGCGATCGAGGTCCTGCCGAGAGAGGGCGAGGACCGGAATCAGACCGACGAGAACGCCCGTTCCGATCGAGGCGGAAGCGGAGAACAGCAGGACCCGGGCGTCGACTCCCACGCGTGCGAGACGCGGAACGTCGAAAGGCGCCAGAGCGACGAGCAGCTTCGTGCCGAAAAACGCCAGTATCACTCCGAGCAAACCGCCCACCAGCGAGAGCAGAACGCTTTCCACGAGAAGCTGTCGAGCGATTTGCCAGCGCGCAGCGCCGATGGCGGCGCGGATGGCGAGCTCTCTTGCTCGCTCGGCGCTGCGAGCGAGGAGCAGACTCGCGACGTTGGAGCACGCGAGGAGAAGGACCATCCCCACGGCGCCGAAGAGAACCCATAGAGGCCGCTCGAGTCTTCCGACGAGGTGCTCGCGCAGCGTCTCCACGTCGGCCCTCCATCCCAAGACCGGCGGCCGGTTCTCCTTCTCCCAGCGCTCCAGAATCGCATTGACGTCTTCCCGGGCCGCAGCCAGAGAGATGCCAGGCAGGCGCCGGGCCACCACCCACACGAACGGCGCCGACTCGCCCTCGAGCTCCGCCACCGCCATGGGGCGCAGGACGTCGAAGCGCGTCGGCACGACGTCATCACCCGGCGGAAGGACCCCCACGACCGTGTGCTCCTTGCCGTCCACGCGGAGGCTGCGGCCGATGATATCGGCACCTCCGCCGAACCGCCGCTCCCAGAGACCATGCCCCAGAATCACCACCGGAGCGCTCGTCTCGTGCTCTTCCACCTCGAAGCCGCGTCCGATCGACGGCGCGTTGCCGAGAAGAGACAGAAAATCGGGGAGTATCCTCGCCCCCCTCACGTTCTCCGGGTCTTCGGCACCCGTGAGGATCACCCGCTCACCGCTGTAGCCGGAGAGCCGAGAAAAACTCCGCGCTTGCTCGCGGAAGGCCCTCACATCCCTCGCGGGGAACAACATGCCGGCGAAACCCTGCGCCCGGTTGTTTCGGGTGATGACGACCAGAGTCTCCGGATCGTCGAAGGGCAGGGGCTCGAGCAGCACGCCGCTCACGAAGCTGTACATCGCCGTCGTGCCTCCGATGCCGAGACCGAGCGTGAGTATCGCGAGCAGGAGGAAGCCCGGGGCGTTGCGAATCGTTCTCGAGAAGGTTCGAAGGTCCGGAACGATCATGGGCTACGGACTATCTTGCACGCCGACGGACCGCGACGGCAACAAGGACAAGCGCTTTCGATCGTCGCCCCACACTAGATCAGACCTAGAATGCGTGCTCCGTGACCCTTTGAGCTTGGCGTCGAGTGCGCTTCCAGTGCTAGGCTGTCGAAATGAAGAAAGAGGACGAGGAGCTCCGTCTTCCGGTTGCTTGTTCGCTTCCCCCTCTGGAGCTGCGCCTTCGCGTGACCGCGATTCGACAGGGGATCGCGAGACGCATCACGGCAGTCGAGGACCTCGAGGATGGGATCGCGCTGCGACTCGCCCCGCTCGACGAGGCTCTGCCCGAGGCCATGGCCTTCGTCGAATTCGAGCGGCAATGCTGCGAGTTCGCCACTTTCGAGCTGCAGCGGGACGAAGCCGGCGATGCGCTGCGGATCGAGATTCGCGGTCCGGAGGGCACGAAGCGTTTCTTCGAGGAGCTTCTATCGGATCTCGTCCCGCGACTAGCCCAACGCCGTACCAGATGAAGGTCTACCGCACGCTCGACGGCGTCGTGGGCTACGACGGAAGCCGGTGGCTCCGAGCGCGGACGTTTTCCTTCGATGCCCTGTTTCGGGGAGGTTCGGGGACCCTCGATGCCTTCGACGAGGAGACGGGCCCGTTGGAGGATGGCTCGACGCTCCTCCCGCCCCTCGAGAGTCAGGAAATCTGGGCAGCCGGCGTGACCTATTTTCGCAGCCGTGAAGCGCGGATGGAAGAGTCCGAAAAAGAGGCGGATGTCTACGACCGCGTGTACTCCGCAGAACGGCCGGAGCTCTTCTTCAAAGCTACCCCGCACCGCGTCGTGGGCCACCGGCAGAACGTCGTCATCCGCTCCGATTCGACCTGGAACGTACCGGAGGCGGAGCTCGCCATCGCCGTGAGCGCGGGGCGGCAGATCATCGGTTTCAGCATCGGAAACGACATGAGCTCACGAAGCATCGAAGGCGAGAATCCGCTCTACCTGCCCCAGGCCAAGATCTACGACGGGAGCTGTGCGCTCGGGCCTTGCCTCGTCCTCGGTGAT
The DNA here is from genome assembly GCA_035620555.1 of Vicinamibacteria bacterium. Taxonomy (NCBI): domain Bacteria; kingdom Pseudomonadati; phylum Acidobacteriota; class Vicinamibacteria; species Vicinamibacteria bacterium. Next base: position 6,820 of record DASPGQ010000476.1, on the reverse strand, counting down.
GAGCCTCTACCCCCCGAGACCTCCATCCGGTTGCGTGTCGTTCGCGGCGGTGACGCGATCGTCGACGACAAGACCTCGCTCGCGGAGATGAAACGCTCGCCCGAGCATCTGGTGAGCTATCTGTTTCGCCACAATAGCTTCCCCAACGGCGCCTACCTCTTGACCGGCACCGGGATCGTGCCCGATGCCTCCTTCACGCTCGCGCCCGGGGATGAGGTTACGATCACCATCGATGGGCTCGGAACCCTTTCCAACGTCGTCTCTTCGACCCGTTGATCGCCCTGCGTGACGCGCATCCCAACAGCTTGCGTTTCCTGCGATGCGGACGTACGCTGATGTGACGTGCTCCACAAGCGACATCCGCGGCTCGCGAGCGCAACGGTCGCGTTGCTCCTCGGTTTCACGCTCGCGGATCTCACCGGCGACTTGCTCGGTGCGCCAGTCTGCGCCGCGGACACCGATCGCGCCAATGACACCCCGGCCACAGCGGCGCAGGCGATGATGAGCATGCAAAACGCGGAAGATGACGCCGAGGCTCCTCACATCGACGATTGTTTCTGCTGTTCCCGCTGCGTCGAAAGCTCTCCGTGGTTCAGCTTCGATGCCGCGCCCGGCTCCGTTGACCTGATGAGCCTCGATCCGCTTCGGCGCGTTTCTTCGTCGCCCGACCGTCTCTATCGACCTCCCCGAACCTCCTGATTTCTCGTTACCCGCACTCCAAATCACCGGGCCTCGCCCGGGCGCGGAGTGTTTTCAGGAGGTTCCATGAACCGAATCGGAGACGACACATGATGGCCATCAAGGCCCGCGCGCTCGAAGGCGCGCCGATTGCGCTCATGAGTGCTTTGCTTTTCGCTTGTCACGCACCCACGCCCGAGGACGAAGCGCAGATCCGAGAGCTATTCAGTCAACTCTCGAGCGAGCTCCCCGGCTCGACTCCCGCCGAGATCACGCCGTATCTGACGGAAAGGGAGCACCACGAGGCGGAGGACCCGTATCACCATCGTCCCGCCCTAGAGCTCTTGATGAGGTTCAGCTCGTTTCGAGAGCTCGAGATGGAAGTCCGAAGCATCACCGTCACGAACGGGCGGGCTCACGTTCGCTGCTTCATTCGTGGCCTCGAGACCGGGCCGGATAGCTCCGGGGAGCCGGTCTCGCAAGAGCAGATTTTCGAGCTCCTGCGAGATCCGGCCGGTTGGCGCATTGCCGACCACGTGATTTCGTGAAAGGCAAGAGCCCGCCAATTGTCGGAGTCTTCCGCCACGGGTGAGCTCGAGCGACGAGCCCTCGTTCTCGAGTATTTCACCATCGCCTGGAACGTCATCGAGGCTCTCGTCGCCCTCGTGGCCGGCTGGGTCGCGGGCAGCATCGCGCTCGTCGGATTCGGCCTCGACAGCCTCATCGAAGTCACCTCCGCGGTGGCTCTGGTGTGGCGCCTGCGACGGAGCGGCGATCCCGATGCGGAGCTCGAAGCGGAGAGAAAGGCCCTACGCGTCGTGGGCTATACGTTCTTCGCGCTCGCCGCTTACGTGACGCTTCAAGCGGGAAGCATCCTGTTGCGGCGCGCGCCCCCGGAGGAAAGTCTCGTCGGGATCGCCCTCGCCGCGGTGTCTCTCATCGTGATGCCCTGGCTGGGTTTCGCCAAGAAGAGACTCGCGAAACGCCTCGGCAGTCGCGCGCTCGAGGCGGATGCGACCGAAACCCTCGTCTGCTCGTATCTGTCTCTGACCCTTCTCGTCGGACTCGGCGCCAACGCTGTATGGGGATGGTGGTGGGCCGACCCCGTCGCCGCGCTCGCCATCGTCGCCTTCGTTCTCCACGAGGGGAAAGAGGCCCTGGAGCACAGCCGCGGCGATGTTTGATGGGTGCTACGCTGGATGGGCGTCGTAGTGGCAGCGCGGCGTTTGGAACGTCGCTGCTATAATCATACTAATTGAGGCAATCACTATGATCCGACAAGCATCTGCTGTGAAGCTGCGCCAGAACCTTGGCGACCTGTTGAACGAAGTGCAGTATCGGAACGGCAGAATCCTCATTACGAAAGCGGGGAAGCCCGTGGCGGCTCTCGTCGACGTTGCTTTATTCGAGCGAATTCAGAAGCTTGACGCACAGTTCGAACAACTCGCCGACAGGCTGGCAAAGGTTTTCGACGCCGTACCAGCCGAAGAGGCCGAGGCCTGGCTGGATGAGGCCGTGCGGACCGCGCGCGAAAAATCCGCTGATCAGTGAAGGTCGTCCTCGACACGAACGTTCTCTTATCCGGTCTGATGTACCCCGACAGCCAGCCGGGACGAATCGTGTCGGCGTGGCGCCATGCCCAGTTCGAGGTGGCCACGAGCCTCGCGCAACTCGAGAAATCGTTCGCCAAGAAACTCTGAGCGCTAATCCGATCATCTCGACGGCCGTGTAACAGGGTTCGCGAGCCACGCCTCGTTCAGCAACCACGACGCCGATAACGCGCTGGCCGGCTTGACAGCCATCAACGAGACAGCTAGAAAATGAGAAAATGAGATGGGCGGCGCTCCTCTCGCTCGGGCTTACGGTGCTTCCGCCTCAACCCGCGCGGCCCCCTCCCGAAAAGCCCTCGGAACGCTTCACCGTCTACGTCGAGGCCGCCCCCGAGGCAGGTGCGGCGTCGGATGCACCCATCGAGATCGTCCTCAGGGAGGTAGTCCAGGGCATCAAGAAGAGAAAGAAATGGCTCTTCTTGACGTCCGATCCGAAAAAGGCCGAAGTCTTCGTGCGGGTCCTGGGTCACCGGGTTCGGGAAGAGCACGTCACCGCTCTGGGTACACGAGTTCGCTACCGCGGCGGCACCGACGGCACGGAGTCCGCCATCGAGCTCGTCGATACGAACACTCTCTCCGAGCGGCACTATCTTCGAGCAAGCGCATCCGCTCTGGGAATCTCACGGATGGTCGTGGGACACGATGGGCGCAACAAAGGGGCGAATCTCAAACGGGCCGCTTCGGTTCTGGGTGAAGAGCTCGAGGAGCTCTTGAAAGAGCACTACTGGACCCTCGAGGATCGCCGGCGACGCGCCGCGGCCGTCGGTCTCGACCTCCCCGAGCCCGAGGTGTCCACCGAAGCGGAGGTCGAGCCCCCACCTCCCGAGCCCGACCCGCAGTTCGCAAGCTATCTCTCGGCGGTCGATCGATACCGGCAAGGAAGCTTCGTTCCCGCGGCACTCTCGATCTCCAATCTGACGTCCGGGGAGCTCTACGCCCTGGGAACGATGTATCTCGCGGCCGATCGACCCGCCTCCGAATGGAAGGCCGCCGCCCTCCTCCACACGGAATGCGTCGTCACTCTGCCGCACGCGTCCGACAGCCACCTCGAGCTGGCTCGTCGAAGCGCCCAGCATCTCGAGCTCGCGAAGCGCTATGCCCAGGCGATTTTCGAGCCTGTTCAAAGAACGAGCTTCCAGAAGCGCTGGCATCTCGCGACCGCGTACTACTTTCACTCTCGTTTGCGCTCGACCGAGGCCGTTGCCCTCCTGTCATCGGGTCTCCAGCTGTTCCCCGGCGATCCCGAGCTTCTCTACTCGCTCGGCGCACTCCATCAGACGTCGGGCGTCCTGCGCGGAGATCGCAGCGCCCTGCACGACGCCGAGATCGTTTATCGCTCTCTCGCGGCGAGAGAAGCTCCTCTGCCCGATCTCGACGTGCGCCTCGCCCACGTGCTCCTGAACCTGGATCGGCTCGACGAGGCGCGAACCGCGATGGAATGGGCGACGCATGAGATTGGCACGGACACCGAGCTCGCGGCCTCCATGATCGCCGGTGAGATCGCCGCCGAACGCCGCGACTGGTTACAGGCGCGCGAAGCGTTCGCGATGGCCTGGGAGATCGACCCGTCGTGCCAGGCTTGCGTCGTCGCCCTGGCGGCAGCCCTCGAGCGTACCGGGCGAAGAGAAGCCAGCGCGAAGCTCGTCGCCGATTGGCTCGCGTCTTCTTCAAGAGACGATGACGATGGCTGGTGGAGGTTCCTCCTCGGCCCCGCCGCTCGATTCGAAATGCTTCTCGATGAGCTCCGCTCCGAGGTTCTCACGTGATCGGAGCTCTCCTTCTGCTCTTGCCTGGCGCCTCCAGTCAGCCGCAGGATGTCTTCCAGTTCCGCGTAGACGTGCGAAGAGTGTACGTCGATGTGTTCGTGGCTCAGCGGGGAAATTCCCTTGGCAATCTCACCGCGAGGAACTTCGAGGTCTACGACGAAGGCGTACTCCAGGAGGTCGAGCTCGTGGACGTCGCTTCCGTTCCGCAAACGTTCGCGCTTCTCCTCGACGAGAGCGGGAGTATCAGCGGTGAGAAGCGCGAGCACCTCCAGGAGGCCGTGCGGAGCTTCGCCGAGCGGTTGAGCGATGACGACGAGCTCGCGGTGCTCAGCTTCTCCGAGCGAACGACTCTCCGCAAGCCCCTCGGCTTCGACCGACCGGAGGACGCCGCAACCTACGAGATAACCGGCCGTGGTTGGACGGGCCTCAACGACGCTCTATTCTTGGCACTGTCCTATCTTCGCACCGGCAACGGAAGGCCGATTCTGGTAGCTTTCACCGACGGCATGGACAACGCGAGCTGGATCCGTGAGGAAACCGTTCTGGAGAGCGCACGAGCGGGCGAGGCCGTCGTCTATTCGGTGAGAGCCGACGTCGGAGCCCAACTCGCACAAGTCGGAGGCTCTCTGACCCCGGGCGGAAGCGCCGTTCGCAGCAGCGCGATGCTCGAGGAGCTCGCTCGAATGAGCGGGGGGCGCACCGTCGAGGCGGCTCGGCTCGAGTCGATTGCGAAAACCTTCGAGGAAATCCTCTCCGAAGTGAGCTCTCGGTACTTGCTTTCCTTCTCGCCTCGTGCCGACGGCGAGCCGGGATGGCACCGTCTTCGCGTCGACGTAAAAGGAGTCCGGGACGTCGAGGTTCGTGCCCGGGCGGGGTACTTCGCGCCGCCTTGACCTATGGCTTTCGCGCTCGGAAATTGATCCCGATCGTGCCGAACTTGGCGGCGCTCGACGCCTGCGGCGCGTCCTTGTAGACCTCGGCCCGCCACGTGATCTCGAAATCCTCGAATCCCGCGGCCTCGACGATCGCCTCGAGCTCTGCTTCCAGCAGAGCGCCGGCGATTCACCCGGTCCAGAGGTCGATGCGCTCCTTCGCCTTTTCGCTCACCGGCTTTTCCACGAGAATGTCGCCGAGCTGAAGGCGGCCGCCCGGCTTCAGGACCCGCGCCATCTCCTTCAGCGTTCGCATCTTGTCGGGCGTGAGATTGAATACACCGTTCGAGATGATCGCATCCGCCCAGCCATCGGGCACCGGAAGCTCCTCCACGTAGCCGCGCCGGAACTCGACGTTCGGGAGATCGGCTTCCTTCCGGGCCGCTTCGGCTTTTTCGACCATCTCCGGCGTCATGTCGATTCCGACGACAGCACCGTGAGGGCCGACCATCCGGGCCGCGATCAGACTGTCCATTCCCGCACCGCAGCCGACGTCGACGACGCGCTCGCCCGGCTCGAGCTCACCCAGGCTGAAGGGGTTTCCCGTGCCAGCGAACGACTCGATGGCTCTCTCGGGAATCCCTTCGAGGAGCGCGTCCCCGTAGCCCAGGATTCCCGCGAGCTTCCGGCCGGTGTGAAAATGGAAGCCCCGCTCGGGCTCTCGGGCAACCATCTGATACTCGTCGCGGATCGCGGCTCGCAGAGTCTCCCGGTCCACCGACGGGGTCTTGGGAATTGCCAACATCTTCTCGAGCCTCCTAATTAAGGTTACGCGAAGACGGGGCGACACCCGCCACGCCTGTCCGACCGAATATGGTACCCTCCGCCGTTCTCGAGGAGAAGCATGCGCATGAGCCCCATTTCACGAAGGCGTTTCCTGCAACAGACGGCTGCCGCAGCCCCGGCGCTTCTGATCCGCCAGAGCCCGGTGCGATTCTCGACAAATCCCTTCACGCTCGGGTTGGCCTCGGGGTATCCGCTTTCCGACGGCTTCGTCATCTGGACGCGCCTGGCACCCGCGCCGCTTCTGGGCGGCGGGATGGAACCCTCCCCCGTTCTCGTCGACTGGGAAGTCGGCACCGATGACCGGATTGCCAACGTGGTTCAGCGCGGCACCGCCCTCGCCTCCCCCGATTGGGCGCATTCGGTTCACGTCGAGGTCGAGGGTCTCGAGCCGGATCGCTGGTACTGGTATCGCTTCCGCGCCGGGAGCGAGGAGAGCGGCGTGGGACGTTCGCGGACGGCGCCGCCCGTCGACGCGAGTCCCGAGCGGCTGCGCTTCGCGTTCGCGTCGTGCCAGCATTGGGAGCACGGTTTTTATGCGGCCTATCGCCACATGGTGGCCGACGAGCCGGAGCTCATCATCCATCTCGGTGATTACATCTACGAGGAAGACTTTGGACCGACGAAGGTTCGTCGGCATTCTGCGCCCGAGCCCATCACTGTCGACGACTACCGGAATCGCTACGCGGAGTACAAGACCGACCCCGATCTTCAGGCAGCCCATGCGGCCTGTCCCTGGCTCGTGACCTGGGACGACCATGAGGTCGACAACGACTACGCCGATCTCGCGAACGAAGAGCTGCGGCCCCGCGAGTGGTTCCGTCGGCGGCGGGCGGCGGCCTACCGCGCGTACTACGAGCACATGCCTCTGCGGCGAAACCAGGTGCCGCTCGGCGAGCACCTTCCGCTCTATACGAACCACGCTTTCGGGAGGCTCGTCGAGCTCCAGATTCTGGACGACCGTCAGTACCGATCGCCGCACGTCTGTCCCGACCCCGGTCAAGGTGGTTCCGCCATCGTCTCCCATTGCCGCGAGCGACTCGATCCGTCA
>DASPGQ010000475.1 GCA_035620555.1 Vicinamibacteria bacterium | reverse complement strand
GGTCGCAATCGTCCTCCCCCCGCACGATCGAGCGAGCTCCGAACCAGGAGAGCAGGCTCAAGCCGCTTTCGGGAAGATCTCAAATGAATGTCAACAGAGCAGTAACGTTCCTTACGTGCCTCACACTCTGGATGGGTATGGCCCCCGGCGCATTCTCGTCCCAGAGCAGTACCGCCTTCCCGTCCGAAGTCAGTATCGAACCGGGCGACATCGAGCCGGCCCTCTTCTTTGGAATCCCGCGCGGAGCTTCTGACGAGTACAAGCTCGGTCCCGAGGACGTCTTGGAAGTGACGGTGTTCGAGATGGGCCAATTCGACCGCACGGTGCGAGTCTCCGGAGACGGCAGCATCGATTTGCCGTTGATCGGATCCGTACGTGTGGGTGGATTCACCTCGGAACAAGCAGCCGCTCGCGTCGCCAACAAGCTCGGCGAGGAGTATGTTCAAAACCCGCAGGTCAGCGTCTTCGTCAAAGAGTTCAACTCGAGAAGGGTCTCGCTGCTCGGTGCCGTCGACAAACCCGCGACGTATCCATTGCTGGGAAGGCGAAGCCTCCTGCAGTTGCTCGCCGAAGCCGGAGGAGTCACCCCGGTGGCGGGAAAGGTCCTCTACGTCTTCCGCCAGGCCAATGATGGCCGCCGGGCGCGCCTCCTGATTCCACTCAAGGAGCTGCTGGTCGCGGGGGATCCACGTTGGGACATCTGGCTTCGACCGGGGGACGTGGTGAGCGTTCCTCCGCAGGAGTTCGTCGAGATTTCCGTACTGGGGGCCGTCGAACGGCCCGGTATATACGAGCTTCCCATCGAGGAAGCCTCGCTTCTGAAAGCATTGGCGAGAGCGCAATGGTTGAGTCCTCGGGGCTCGAAGAGCGGGATCGAGATCCAACGCTCGGGAGAAGTCGTGGGCAAATTCGACCTGAACGAGATCCTCTCTGGGAGAACAACCGACGTCCCGCTTCTAGACGGAGACGTCGTGCACGTCAAAGAGAGCTTTTTTTGACGCTGTCCCGGCTCGATTCACCTGTTTACGATCGGATATCGGGAGACACGGCACAGTTTTCAATGAGTTTCCATCGCAGGCGGAAATCGTCGGAACGGCGCTAGCTCCAAGCAGCTTTCCACGACGACCTGTACCGGTGCGCGAGAAACGCGACTTGCTCCACGCGATCCGGCGAGGATTTGCAATATGAGTTCCACGAGGGCACGAGGCAAGCTCACCGAGTCGACATTCCTGGGTTTTTTCTGGATGTCGTTGGGAACTGGAACGAAGTCCGTCCTCCAGCTCCTCTTCATCGTGGTCCTCGCGCGGCTTCTGACTCCAAAGGACTTCGGGATCGTATCCGCCGCGCTGGTCGTGGTCGGATTCAGTCAAATCTTCTCGCGACTCGGTGTCGGTCCGGCGATCGTGCAGCGGCCCGAGCTGGAGACGAGGCACCTTCGAACCGGCTTTACCTTGGCGACGATCTTCGGCGCATTGATGGCCTTGCTGATTTTCGGCTTCGCGCCACAGATTGCCCGGTTCTTCCAGATGCCGGAGCTCACCGCGATTGTCCGCTTGCTGTCGGTAGCCTTCCTCTTCGAAGGGATCGCCGCGGTTCCCGAATCCTTGATGCAGCGCGAGCTGCGCTTTCGTGATCTTGCCGCGGTGGAGCTCGGCGCGTTTTCGATCGGTTTCGGCGTCGTCGGCATCGTCACCGCTTTGCTGGGAATGGGGGTATGGGCTCTCGCCTCGGCAAATCTCGGCCAGACGTTGCTGCGCATGGTCTTGCTCTTGAGGGCTCGACCTCATCCGAAGCGACCGATGCTAGAACGCGACGCACTCAAAGATCTGATGTATTTCGGCGGCGGGTTCACAATGGGCCGAATCGGCAACTACATCGGCGGGCAAGGAGACTACATCGTCGTGGGCCGATGGCTCGGCGCCGAGGCATTGGGTATCTACAGTCGCGCTTATCAATTGATGGGCGCACAAGCCATGGCGTTCGGACGCGTTCTCGACAAAGTCCTTTTTCCGGCGATGGCAAAAGTTCAATCCGAGCCCCTCCGCCTCGCGACCGCTTATCGCCGAGGCGTAGCGGTCATCGCCCTGGTGATGTTCCCCACCGGCGTCTTCTTTCACAGTCTGGCGCCCGAGATCATCGAGCTCCTCCTCGGTCCGCAGTGGGATGCCGTCGTCGCCCCCTTCCAAATCTTTGCCCTGGGTCTGGTTTTTCGCACGAGCTACAAGATGAGTGACTCGATCGCCCGGGCTACGGGTGCGGTGTACGAGCGAGCCTGGCGGCAATGGGCCTACGCCATCCTGGTGACCGGTGGTGCCTTTGTCGGGCGAAACCACGGGGCGGAGGGAGTGGCCGTCTGCGTGATGGGAGCCATCCTCGTCAACTTTCTCCTGATGGCGCAGCTCAGTTTGAGGCTGGCCTCGATGAGCTGGAAATCGTTCCTCGCCGCCCATCTGCCCGCTTTGGCTCTTACGGCCATCGTGGGCTCCGAGACTTGGTTTCTTGCGGAAGCCCTCCGCGGCTGGGGTCTGGCACCCCTTCAACTGATCGTTGCCGTCACCGTCACCATGGTCACGACGCTCATCCTGTTACTGCGATTCGCACCTCGCACGGTACTCGGAGAGGACGGGGTCTGGATACTCAAGACACTGGCTTCGTACGTCCCGGCCTCGATGCGGCTGAACCCTATTCTGTGGCTCGTTAGAGAAGATAGAAGCTCATGACAAACACACAACAGAGAACGCAAACCCTCGAGGTGGCGCGGCGCGAGGATCGGCCGGTCGAGTGCCTGGCCGCTCTTCGTGCTTTGCTCGATGCTCTCGACCGGGAAGGGATCCGGTACTGCCATTGGAAAAGTAACGAGCACCTCGAGGCAGCTCTTCAAGGAAAGACCGACCTCGATATCCTCGTCGATCGGAGGTCGAGCCTCGCCCTGCGGCGCGTCCTCGGGGAAACGTCCTTCAAGCGATTCTGTCTCATTCCTCAACGCGCGTACCCTGCCATGGAGGATTACCTGGGTATGGACGAGGAGACCGGCAGCCTGATCCACGTGCATTTGCACCACCGGCTGACGATGGGTGAACGGCACTTGAAAGGATACAGGCTGCCCTGGGAGGAGCTCGTCCTATCGACGCGTCAGATCGAGCCGAAGGCGGGCGTCTATGTGTCGGAGCCATGCGTGGAGCTGCTGCTTCTCCTCGTTCGCGCGGTTCTGAAGATCCGTACCCGTGACCGCGTCATCGGATGGTTCCGAAAGAGACACTTGCCGGATAACTTTCTCCCCGAGTTTCATTGGCTCAAAGAGAGATGCCCGGCGGAACGTGTCTGCGCGCTGGCCAAGGATATGCTGGGTGAGGAATCGGGTCCCGCCATCGCTGAAATGCTGGCCCAGGGGCCGACCTTGCGCCGACTGGCGAAGCTCCGCCGCCTGACGAATCATCGGCTCTCCCGATACCGGAGTCAGGGTGCGCTCCTGGCGCGCCTGACTCGCTGGGGGCGCGAGATCTTCTTTCTCGCTGGCGGTGTCAACAAACGTTACCTGCACCTGCCTCTGGCCTTGACCCGGACAGTGCCCACCGGGGGCATCGTGATCGCCGTGGTCGGCTCCGATGGATCCGGAAAGTCGACCCTCTGCCGCGATCTTCGGAAATGGCTCTCCTGGAAACTCGGCGTGTTTCCCGTCTATTTCGGTAGCGGTGACGGGCCGAGCTCTCTGGTCCGATGGCCGCTCCTGGTGATTCACCGGCTACTCGCCGGTCGTCGGGCGACGTCCAAGAACCGGGCACCCTCGGATGCGAGTAAAGGGAAAGCGCGCGGATTGCGCCGATTCCGTCCGTTGTGGGCCCTGGTGCTCGCCTGGGAGAAGCGGCGCAAGCTGCGCAGCGCCTGGAGAGCTCGAAATCGGGGGTTGATCGTACTGTGCGATCGCTACCCACAGAACCAGGTTCTGGGTTTCAACGACGGGCCCCTTCTTTCGGAATGGAGGACGCATCCGTCCCGGATACTCCGTTCTCTCGCGAAATGGGAGGCGACGCCTTACGAGTGGGCCGAAGAGCAGC
>DASPGQ010000474.1 GCA_035620555.1 Vicinamibacteria bacterium | reverse complement strand
AAGGGAGGCCATTTCCGAATCGCCCCGCCCGATGCCGCTGACGTGCGCTACAAGCAATTCTACTGGCCGGAGACGAACGTCCTGATTACACGATTTCTCTCCCACGACGGAGTCGGCCAGGTGACGGACTTCATGCCCGTCGGACTCCCCGCGGAGAGCCAGGGACGACACCAGCTCGTACGCCGGGTGCAGGTCGTCCGGGGTACGATGCGTTTCCGGATGGAGTGCTTGCCGGCTTTCGATTACGCCCGGCAGGAGCACGGCACGATTATCGAGGACGCGGGCGCCTGCTTTCACACCCCGAGCCTGTCGCTGGGCCTCGGCACCGGCAGAAAGCTCGAGCGCTGGAAGCAGGGTGTGGTTGCCGAGTTCGAGCTTCTGGAAGGCGAGAGCGCCGTCTTCGTTCTCGGACGCGTCGAGAAAGACTCGGGTTGCGGCGGTCTGTTCGGCGAACGAGAGGCGGAGGAGAGGATCCAGAGCACCGTGGACTACTGGCTCCATTGGTTGTCCCAATGCACCTACCGCGGCCGATGGAGAGAAGTGGTGCACCGGTCCGCGCTCGCGCTCAAGCTCCTGACGTTCGAGCCTACCGGCGCCATCGTCGCCGCGCCGACCTGCAGTCTTCCCGAGGAGCTGGGAGGTGAGCGCAATTGGGATTATCGCTACACCTGGATTCGTGATGCCGCCTTCACTCTGTACGCGTTACTGAGGGTGGGATTCACCTCCGAGGCAGCCCGGTTCATGGATTGGCTCGAAGCCCGATGCCACGAGCTCGAGCCCGACGGATCGCTCCACATCATGTATGGAATCGACGGCCGCCATCGCCTCGACGAGGAGATTCTGGATCATCTGGAAGGCTACCGCGGCTCGGGCCCGGTTCGGGTGGGGAATGCCGCCTATGATCAGCTGCAGCTCGACATCTATGGCGAGCTCATGGACTCGGTCTATCTCTACAACAAGTATGGCTCACCGATTTCCTATGATTTGTGGCGTCATCTCCGAAGGCTCGTCGATTGGGTTGCCGATCACTGGGGACTCGAGGACGAAGGCATCTGGGAAGTGCGGGGCGGCCGTCGCCACTTCGTGTACTCCAAGCTCATGTGCTGGGTCGCCCTCGACCGAGGTTTGCGCCTCGCTGACAAGCGCTCGTTTCCTACGGATCGGGATCGCTGGCTCGACGTGCGGGACCGGATCTACGAGGAGATTATGAGCCGTGGCTGGAATCGGGACCGAAACACCTTCGTGCAGTCGTTCGACGGTGACTCCCTGGATGCGGCGAATCTGCTAATGTCCATGGTGTTCTTTCTATCTCCCACGGACCCGCGAAACCTCATGACTCTGGAAGCCGTGCTGGAACCTCCCACCCGCGGCGGCCTGGTATCGAATAGTCTGGTGTACCGTTACAACCTCCATGAGACCCCCGACGGTCTCCCCGGTGGGGAGGGTACGTTCAATATCTGTACGTTCTGGCTGGTCGAGGCGCTCACGCGTGCCGGAAGGAGGGATCGACGCTGGCTCGATCGATCGCGGGTGATGTTCGAGGAAATGCTGGGGTACGCGAACCATCTGGGTCTGTACGCCGAGGAGACGGGATCGAGTGGCGAGGCTCTGGGAAACTTTCCCCAGGCCTTTACCCACCTGGCCCTAATCAGCGCGGCGTTCAATCTGGATCGTGCCCTAGGGGCTTCGGATTGATGGACTCCACGTCGAGCATCGGGATTCGGCTGTTTGGTGAGAGCGTTTGTGGTGCACGTAGTTGCGTCATCGTGACCCAAGGGTCATTTTTCGACGAAGCTGGGGAACTCCCTAGTTCCCTCGATTGCTCCACTGGGATACCTTGGTGGCATGATCGGTAAAGGATTTTCTACCATGATGTGGCGGGTTGGCCGATGAGGGTGCCTCAGATCCTGCTCGCAGACGATCACGAGCTCGTGCGCAAGGGCCTTCGGGAGGTCCTGGCGAAGCGTCCCGATTGGAACGTGTGTGGAGAGGCGGTGACGGGAAGGGAAGCCGTAAGCAAAGCCAAGGAGCTCAAGCCGGAAGTGGTGATTCTCGACGTGTCGATGCCGGAGCTCAATGGCGTCGAGGCGACGCGCGAGATCGTTCAGAGCTGTCCCAAAACCGAGGTGCTGGTCCTGACCGTCCATGACTCGGACGGCCTGATCCGGGAGATCCTCGACGCCGGGGCCCGGGGCTATGTCTTGAAATCCGACGCAACGACCAAGCTCGTCGCCGCCATCGAATCGCTCCTCGTACGCAAGCCGTATTTCACCTCACACGTTCACCAGATCGTTCTCGAAGGCTATCTCGACGGTGTGAAACCGCTGAAGGGCGAGCCGCTACGCCGCCTGACGTCTCGCGAGACTCAGATCCTCCAGCTCTTGGCCGAGGGACGAAGTAACAAGGAAGTCGCGAGTATCCTCGACATCAGTGTGAAGACGGTCGAAACGCACCGAACGAATATCATGCGAAAACTGGGGGTTCACTCCGTCGTCGAGCTCGTTCGCTACGCGATCAAGAACGAGATCATCCAGGCGTGATCTCTGGTCAGCGGCTTCGAGCCGCACCAGTGAAGTTATCCCGACTTGTCGGTAACAGTGCGGGTGTGTCCGTGGGGACAAGCAAAGTAAGGGCCCAGCTGCCAACGTCAGCGAAACGCACCCACCGAACGCTCCAAGCCATAGTGCTTGGCGAGAGCGATCTCGTACGCCTCGCTGATGGGCACGGAGTCATCGTACTCGGGCGCGTTCTTGACTGCCTCGCGGCTCATCTCGGCTTTGAGAAGACGCTTCTCCCAGCTCACGCCGCTCACCCAGCGGGTGGCCAACAACACCTTCTTCCCGCCCGGCAACCAGTTCCGTACGTCGATCTCCAGATAGCGAATGGACCAGCTTTCGTCGCTGACGATGAAATCCTCGACGTGTCCCAATTTGCCATCCACACCCTCGAAATGATAACCCCTCACCTCTTCGGCCGAACGAAGATGAGGATGCTCGGGCGGTTCGATGTCGTGACTCGCGGCCCCGGCTGAGCGCGCAAGCTCGCCTGGCGTGAGAAAGGGGCCCCAACCCGGTCCGCCGGCCCAGTAGTAGGGCAGGCGGTAGAAATCACTATAGTGGACCTCGTAATGACGTGAGACCGGCTTCTCGGAATCGACCGGGGGTGCATCCTGCACTTCGCTCCGGTTCACGTTCACCGGCAGAACTTTTGCGGGGCCGTTGGGCGGATCCTCGAGTACCATCGGGGAAATGAGAACTTCACGCCGCTTCAGCCATTCGCCAGTCGCTACCACGAGATAGCGAACGGTCCAAGAATCGTCGCTGAAAAAGAGATCGGCGATCTCCCCGATGACGCCGTCTTTGGCACGAATGGAAAATCCTAACAGATCGCTGGCCTTCCATAGCATGGTTCGACTCCTCCTGTCGTCGTAAGCCGAGCTGTCGACGAGGTCTACGACGACGACGGGCTAACGGTGAGCTCGTTGGTCACACGTCGCGCTCCACCCTCGTAGGCGTTCTCGATTGCAGTCCGAGCCTCGGCCCAACTATCGACGGTACCCCTGAGCGTAACGACCCCGTCATCGACGGAGACGTCGATGTGATCGGAGTCGACAAAGGGGCTCCACCAGAGCTCGTCCTTCACCTCTTCCGCGATTTCGGCATCGGGGCGAAGGTCAGTGCTCGAGGGTCCCTCGTAATAATACTCGCCGTACCCATCAGGGAAGCTCTCGGGTTCGACGTACGGGTCGTAGACCGTTCTAGGCCTGTCGTGGTCAACCACGATGCGGTTCTCGACGGAAACGACGCCCTCGACACCGGAAACCACGTCGTCGGCGTGGAACTTCTCGAAGTAGCTGTCGGTCTGGCCACTCAAAGTAACCTTGCCGCCGACGACGCGGACATCGATCTCGTAGCTCTCGACCACGGAGTCTCGGATGAAAGCCTGGACGACGTCGGAACGGATATCCTCATCGTTGAGACCGGGAGTGACGCGAACCTTGATGCGGTTCGAGACCCGGAGGATCCCGACGGTGTTGCGGGCATCCTGTTCGGCGGCGTGCCGCGCCCTGAGGTTGTCGACGATCCCACGAAGAGTGACATTTCCGCCATCCACGTAGACGCTCAACGGGAAGGCGAGAACCCTGGGGTCCCGTGCGAGAGCGTCCTCCACGGCGGCGCGAATCTCCTCATCCGAGCGCGCCGCGTATTTGCGACGCCTGAGGTCCTCGTCCCGAGCCCACCTTTCGACGTTCAGACCTGAGGCATCGACCTCCTTGACGCCGGTTACCCAAGCGGTCGTGGTGGCCCTCCATTTTTCCGCAGCGCTGCCCACGGTGCCCGTAAGACTCACCACCCCGTCTTCGACCTCGACCTCGATGAGCCCGTCATCGACGAAAAGATCCCACTCGAGCGTCGTCTCGATTTCCGCTTTGAGCTCGTCGTCGCTTCGTACCAGCTTCGGCGAGACCTCGACGCGATTGTCGATTCCGCGGACACCGTCGACCGACTTGACGACCTGTGCCACTAGCGTCCGTTCTCGATAGGAGTCCACCCTTCCCGTTAGGATGACGTGTCCGTTGTCGACGGACAGCTCTTGGATTTCATAGGCTCTGGTGGCTGGATCGGC
>DASPGQ010000473.1 GCA_035620555.1 Vicinamibacteria bacterium | reverse complement strand
AGGAAAGCAAACGTGAGAAGCACCGCATGCGCCCCGTGGCGCAACATGTCGAGAACGCACCGGACCATGAGCACGAGGTAGACGATCACGGCTCCGAGCAGGAACAGCAGAATCGGAATGAAGACGATTAATCTACCGAACGCATGGGAAGGCATGTCTTGCATGGCTACCTCGTTTCCTGCGGGCTTCGAGACTCGGCCAAAGCGGATTGAACGCGCTTCTCCTTGTCGGCATCACCTCGCGTCAGCTTCTCGGCCGCGGGAATGCAATATTCGGGGCACGACGTCCAGGGGTGCTCGGGCATTCCTCGGAGGTGGGGAAGAAAGACGTCTCGGAACCATTCATAGTTGGCGCGGAAGTTCTGGCGGACCCGCACATCGTCTTCGAGATCGCTTTGGCTGACAGTGAGCAGTCCCGCCAGAAAGAACGCCGTCGTGTCCCAGGTGGCGCGCTCTTCATCGCTCACGAATTCTCGGTTGCGATACGACAGGACGACGAGCACGATAATGGCGATCACGAGCCCGATTCGGATGAAGTCGCTGGCGCGATATCGGTCCATGGACTTGTCCGCTCCTGGGACGCTACTCGGAGACCCAAACGACGAACGTGAGCGACTCGTCGGCGTACCGACCGGTGATCTCCCAGCAGCCAGTCGTCGGGATGTCGACGCCCGTGAGCATGGTCCACCCGCCGAAATCTTCGCTATGCGCGTTGGTGGCGGATGCCACAGTGAACGGGGGCGCGTCGGCATCGATTCGCCTCCCGGTGACGGTAAGCTCCGGCTTGGGCTCGACCCGACCGTCGTAGCCCGGATGCCACCAGAAGACTTTGTCGCGATATCCGCGGCGGTATCCCCGATCCGGGGGCACTCCGCGCCACGTCCCGTCGGACCTGAGCATCGTCCACAGGCCTTCGGTCCCCCACCAGAAGTTTCCGTACGGAGCCTCTGTCGGGTAAGGAGACGGCGGAGTGAACGGCGTTTCCGGCGGAGGACTCACCGGGCACGAGGCGGGAACCTGCGCGGGTGCCAGAGCGACATAGGACACCGCGACGCCAAGAGCCATCAGAGTGAGAGCGAGTCCATGAATCTTCATGACTCCTCCTCAGCCCCGAGATTGTCTCAGACGCTCGACCGGGATGCCAGCGCGCCGGTGCCATGGGGCGCTTCGTATTGACATATCGTTTATTCGCGTTGTAAAAGCCCATTCAACGACCGATCGCGGCGAGCCCGAGAATTGAAGGGGTCCAATTTCGTGCGACGTTCCCGCCCGCGCGGATTTACATTGCCGATCCAGTAGCCCGTTCGTCCACTCACAATCAACGGACCGTCGCGGCTCGAGGGGGTATTATGACCAATCGACCGCAAGCCACATTTCTTTTTCTCGTCTCCTGGGCGCTCGCGCCACTCGCTCACGCGCAAAGCGTCGTGCGCGGACCCTACCTCCAGTCGGGAACACCGAACGGTGTCACTGTGCTCTGGAGGACCAACCTAGCCACCGATAGTATGGTGAGATTCGGCTCCTCGCCAGGAGGCCTCACGCAGGCGGCGTCCAGTCAATCGCCGACCACCGAGCACGGGGTCTCGATCGATGGGCTGCTCCCCGACACCCGGTACTACTATTCGGTGGGTACAGCGAGCCAGGAGCTCGCGGGCAACGATA
Source organism: Vicinamibacteria bacterium (assembly GCA_035620555.1). Classification (NCBI taxonomy): domain Bacteria; kingdom Pseudomonadati; phylum Acidobacteriota; class Vicinamibacteria; species Vicinamibacteria bacterium. The sequence goes on along the minus strand of DASPGQ010000473.1, from coordinate 2,450 downwards.
CGGATTATTTCTTCGTCACGTCGCCCGTGCCAGGAGAGTCGAAGCCCACGCGAATCTGGGTGATCGGCGATTCGGGAACGGCGGATGACGATGCCCGGGCGGTTCGCGACTCTTTTCTGGGTTTCACGGGACCGAGGACTCCGGACCTATGGCTGATGCTGGGGACAACGCCTACCCTGACGGCACCGACGCCGAGTATCAAGCGGCCGTTTTCAACATGTATCCCGGCCTTCTTCGGAAGTCGGTGCTGTGGCCGACGCTGGGTAATCACGACGCACACGAGGCCAACTCGGCGAGCCAGAGCGGCCCGTACTACGAGATCTTCGATCTGCCCACGAACGGTGAGGCGGGCGGCGTCCCCTCGGGAACCGAGGCTTACTACTCGTTCGATTACGGAGACATCCACATCGTTTGCCTGGACTCAGCGGAAGGCGATACCGCCGCGGACAGCGGCATGATGATGTGGCTGGCCGCGGATCTTCTGAACAACGACAAGCACTGGCTCATCGTTTTCTGGCATCACCCACCGTACTCGAAGGGCTCTCATAACTCGGACGGCTCGGGAACCCTGAGCGACATGCGCGAGGACGTTCTGCCCATCCTCGAGGACTACGGTGTGGACCTCGTGCTCTCCGGACACAGCCACTCCTACGAGCGCTCGTATCTCATCGATGGCCACTTAGAACATGCGGCCGCGCGCGAGATGAACGGTAGTGAGTGCCGGGTCGAGCTCCCCCGCGCGCCGGTAGTCGGCGAGAGCGCTCTCCCAGTCCGCGTGCACCCGGTGCAGCTCTCCCCTCTTGAGGTACAGCGCGACATTCCCCGGGTCGGCCTCGATCTTCTTCGTCAGATCGGCGATTCGGATCTCAACGAGTCAGAAAGATCGTCCGAAGCTCTCGTCGAGCTCGACCGATTCCTTGCCGACGCCGATGTCTCCGAAATTACGGACCGCCGCGAAGCGCTGGTCACGCGCGCCCGGGCACGGGGCGCGCTGGGAAGGTTCGAAGAAGCGGCGGAGGATTACACGCGCGCGATCGCCACGCTCGAGCGCCACACCCCCGAGTACTATCTGGAGCGATCCGAGGCTCTCGTGCGTGCCGGGCTCCCGGAACCGGCTTTGCGCGGCATCGACGAGGGCGTCGAGAAAGCCGGACACCTGGTGACTCTGGAGCTTCGCGCCATCGAGCTGGAGCTCACGCTCGAGCGATATGACGGCGCGCTCGTCCGACTCGAAACGATCTCTCGCTGGATGCCCGAAGAGGTTCTCTGGTTCCGGCGCGGCGAGATCCTGCGCCGCGCGGGGCGCACCGCCGAGGCTCGGCATGCGTACGAACAGGCGCTCGGGCTCATCGAGACCGCGCCAGTCGAACGCCGCTCCACGCGGGCGCATCGGAATCTCGCCCAGCGGCTGCGGTCCGCTCTTGCGGAGGCTCAGGAGCGCTGAGGAATACCAGCTGGATGTGACATGGGGGGCGTCTCCGAGTATCTTGGCGCGGTAGCTGATATCATGCTATCGTTAGTTTGAAATGGCACAGCTCATCGTCCGCAATCTCGAAGAAGACGTAAAGAAGCGGCTCCAGCGCCGGGCTTCCCGACACGGCCGCAGCATGGAAGAGGAGGTCCGAGACATCTTACGCAACGTCCTCAAGGATGAAGGTCGACCCATGCCTCCTCTCGGTACCCGCATTGCCTCGCGCTTCGCCGGACTTGGGCTCAAACAAGAGATCCCCGAGCTTCACGGAGAGGTGGTGCACCCCGCATCGTTTTCCGAATGATCATTCTCGATACTAATGTTCTTTCCGCCTTGATGCTTTCCTCCCCGGACGAGAGCGTAATCAAATGGTTGGATCGATGTCCGCCTGAGTCCGTGTGGACGACTTCGATAACGCTCTTAGAGGTACAACTCGGCCTGCAGCTACTCGTCGCTAGCCGCCGACGAAAGAGGTTCGAGCAAGCATTCGAGCGTGCCGTTGTTGAAGATTTTGGCGGCCGGATACTGTCTTTCGACGAGCCGGCGGCGCTGGCCGCCGCGGCGCTCGCGGCCCGGAGGCAACGCCAGGGACGCCCGGTCGAATTTCGGGATACTCAGATCGCGGGGATCGCCACCGCGCGACGAGCTACTCTGGCGACCAGAAACACCAAGCATTTCCGGGACCTCGAGATCGACGTCGTCGACCCTTGGGCGGGAAGCAGATAGAAGCTTGTCTTGAGACGAAGGCTCAGGAGCGCTGGAATCCGGGGCGGCCATCCTCGATCGCGAACGACGCGAGCGTGCTGATCCCGGAATCTTTACGGGTGACGTCGTCGAGTCCCCGGAGGTCGGCTTTCCCGCCACTTTGCGTCAGCTCGACCAGCACGTATCCGCGGTGCTCCGCGTCGCTGAAATGGATGTGGGGGTTCTCGCGTTGGAAGGCTTCCCGTCGAGCGGGGGTGAGGCTGCTGCTCGACGT
>DASPGQ010000472.1 GCA_035620555.1 Vicinamibacteria bacterium | reverse complement strand
GCCGTCGGGATCGCGGCAGGCATCCCGCTGCCCTGGACCACGCCGACTCCCACGGGCATGCCCAAGACCGGTTTCCCCACGGAGAAGATGGCCCACGTGGCGGCTCACAACATCGTGAGCCAGATCAAGGGAAAGCGTCCTTCGGAAGAGAAGGCCTTCGGCGACATCCCCGCCGTGTGCGTGATGGATGCCGGCAACAACGGAGTGATGATTCTCGGAACCGGTATGCTGCCGCCGCGAAAGGCAGCGGTGATGATCCCCGGCCCGCAAAACCACGCCTTCAAGCTGGCTTTCGAGAAGTACTATCTATGGAAGATGCGCAACGGGCATGTGAATCTGCCGTAAGGTGTGCGTTCCGCCATCGGGACTCGTTCGCGAGCTCGCTCCACGGCATCTTTCGCGCCGACGTCGACGCTAACCAGGATCCGCTCCTGAATTCAGCGAATTTCCGCCTCTCTCACTCTGGACGACAGCGTTTCGTCACGCTCTCGTGACTCCCATCTCCTCGAGGCGCTTCTCCGTGGGGCGCAGCTTCTCCCGGTCCCCGGGCTGCAAGGCGGCGTAGTCGGGGTGAAAAACCCGAAGCGTTCGGGTAACCATCGGATTCTTTCCCACACCTTTGGGAAAGCGCACCGCGCGGCGAAAGGGAACCCTCTCGACTTTGGCCTTGGTGTCTTTAGGAATCAACGACTCCAGGATGTCTCCCAACCGGTCACGGATCTCGTCGAGCTTCTTCCCGTCCTCCGGCGTGAGCTTCTCTCCGATGGGAAGCTCGGCGTGGAGATTGAGCTCGAAGCCGACCTGAGTCGCCGCGCCTTTCTCCAGCTCGACCACGGTTTGAATGTCGTAGACGCACCTGTGTTCACGAATCCAATCGGAATACTCGCTCATGGCTCTTTCGCCTCCACGGCTGGCGGGGGTGGTGGCGGCTCGGCCTCCGCCGTTGGCCATCCGCCCCCGAGGGCCTTGTAGAGGCGGATGAGAGAATTGATGTGCTCGCTCATGCTCGCCGTCTCGTCGATCTCGGCGTTGAAGAGCGACCGTTGCGCATCGAGGACCTCGAGATAGGCGGCGACCCCGCCGCGGTAGCGTAGCTCGGAAAGCTCCAGCACCTTGCGCTCGGCCGCGACTCTCTCTCGCTGCGATCCGCGCTGCTCTCCGGCTTTCTGTAGGCCGATCAGAGAGTCCTCGACCTCCCGGAGCGCCTGCAGGAGCGTTCGCTCGTAGTCGTAGACCGCCTGGCGCTGCTGCGACTCCCGGACCTCGACCCGTCGCTTGTTCTTTCCCGCGTTGAAGATCGGCTGCAGCAGCCCCGCGAAGATGTTCCAGCTCTGGGAAGAACCGTCGAGCAGATTCTCGAGATCGGTGGACGCGAAGCCGTAGGCGCCGGTGAGGCTGATCCGGGGGTAGAGCATCGCCTTCGCTTCCCCGATCCGAGCGGTCGCGGAGACTAGCCTTTGCTCGGCCTCCCGCACGTCGGGACGCCGATCCAGAAGCGCCGCGGGAAGTCCCGCGGGCACATCGGGAGGAATCGGCTGATCCTCCACGGAACGCCCCCTCGGGACCGCTCCCGGGTTGCGGCCGAGAAGGAGCGAAAGCTCGTTCTCTTTCTGAACGACGAGCTTCTCCACCTCGTATACGAACGACTGGACGCGGTAGAACTCCGCCTCCGCCTGGCGCCAGTCCACCTCGGGAGTGACTCCTCCCTCGAAGCGCTCGCGAGCGAGCTCGACGTACTCGCGCCTCGACTCGAGCGTTCGCCTCGAGATCTCGAGCCTTCGGTCCAGGTCGCGGAGCTCCATATAGGCTCGCGCCACCTCGGACACCAGCGTGATGGTGACCGAGCGGCGCGCCTCCTGGGTTTGGAGGATGCGGGCGCGCTCGGCTTCGTTCGCCCGCCGGACGCGCCCGAAAAAGTCCAGCTCCCAGGAAAAACCAACGTCCAGATTGTAGAGCGCTTTCGTGTTGTCACGGTTCTCGCCCGTCTCCGGAGTGTGGGTGAGGCTTCCCTCGCTGAAGCGCAGACCGCCCCCGATGGCGCGGGCGTCCACCTGGGGGTAGAGCTCGCTCCGGCTGATTCCATAGAGAGCTCGGGCTTCCTCGATACGCTCGATGGCGATCTTGAGATCGCGGTTCTCTTCGAGAGCCGTGGTGATGAGCCTTCGGAGCTCCTCGTCCTGGAAGAGCTCCCACCACGGGACGTTCGCGATCGAGGCGTCGGCGGCCGCGAGCTCCCGCCACTTCTCGGGAGTGACGACCGGCGGACGCGCATAGTCGGGGCCGAGCTTGCAGGAGATGGCAGCCGACCACAGCGACAGGACCGCAACGGCGAGCCGAGCGCGTGCACGGAATGCCACCATCTCAGTGTGCCCCCTCGTGAGACGGCGCCGCCGCGATCGGAGTCTCTTTCTTCGCCTTGGATCGTCCGAGGCCCTCGACGAACGCGTAGTTTCCCGGGATGAGGAACACGCCCAGGGCGGTGGCGATGAGCATCCCGAAGAAAACCGCCGTTCCCATTACGTTCTGGGCGCCGGCGCCGGCGCCGGTCGCCTTCATCAGAGGCACCACGCCGAGGATGAAGGCAAAGGCGGTCATCAGGATGGGGCGGAACCGCAGCCGCGCCGACTCGAGCGCGGCATCCTGCAGCGACATGCCCTCTTCGTGCTTGACCTTCGCGAACTCCACGATCAGAATCGCGTTCTTCGCGGCGAGACCGATGAGCATGATGTTCCCGATCTGCACGTACACGTTGTTGTCGAATCCCAGGAGCCAGACGCCGAAGAACGCCCCGAGAACCACGAGGGGTGAGCCCAGCAGCACGGCCCACGGAAGACGCCAGCTCTCGTAGAGAGCGGCGAGAAGGAGAAAGACGAAAACGATCGCGGCGACCAACGTAGGAGCCGCCGGGGGCGCCGTCTTTTCCTGGTAGGAGAGCGAGGAGTAGGTGAAGCTCATCTCCGGAGGCATCGTCTCTCGGAACACCTCTTCGAGCGCCGCGAGCGCCTGTCCGGAGGCGAACCCCCGTCCGGGAACACCCTGGAGCTCGACCGAGCGAAGCAGGTTGAACCGATTCGTGAGCTCGGTTCCCGACTGCGAAGTGATGGTGAGGATCGTCGACAGAGGGATCATGTCTCCCGTGGTGTTGCTGCGGACGTAGATCTCACCGATGTCCTCTGGCTCGCGACGATAGTCGGCCTCGGCCTGTACGTAGACCCGGAACAAGCGTCCGAAGCGGTTGAAGTCGTTCACGTACGTGCCGCCGAGGCTCGAGGCGAGCGCCTGGAACGCCTCGTTGATGGGAACGCCGAGCTTTCGCGCCTTGTCGCGATCGAGGTCGACCTTGACCTGCGGGTAGAGCGGGTCGAAGGAAGTGAAGATGTTTCCGATTTCCGGCCTCTGTCGTGCGGCGGCCTGGAATTCCCGGCTGAGCTCGCCGAGCTGGTCCACCGAGAGGCTCCCGCTCCGGTCCTGAATGAGGAAGTTATAGCCGGCCGAAGCGCCGAAGCCGGAGATGGTCGGGATGTTGAAGGGGAAAATCACCGCTTCAGGGATGCGGGCGAACTGGCCTTGCCAGTTGGCCATGATTCCGCGGACGTGCAGGGCCTCTGTATGGCGCTCCTCCCAGGGATGGAGCCTGACGAAGAGCGTCCCGAAGTTGGGCTGGTAGGTGCTGGTGACGAGGCCGTACCCTCCGATGGTCTGGTAGGAGTCGACGCCCTCGGTCTTCGAGACGATCTCCTCGACCTGACCGAGGACCGCGCTCGTGCGCTCGAGAGAAGAGCCTGGGGGCAGGGTCACATTGATTCCGAGGATTCCCTGGTCCTCGTCGGGGATGAACCCCGCGGGGAGAGCCCCGCCGAAGAGCCCCGCACCAACGGCCACCACGAGCACGATCAGGATCGTGAGAATCGAGCGGCGGACGAGAATCTGAGCCCCTTTGACGTAGCCGTTCGTGGTCCGCTCGAACAGACGGTTGAACGCTCCGAAGAACCATCCGAGCGGACCCCGCATCGGCTTCGCCGGCCTCAGCAGCATCGCCGAGAGGGCGGGCGAGAGCGAGAGCGCGCTGAACGCCGATAGCAGAACCGAGATGGCGATGGTGAGCGCGAACTGCTGGTACATGCGGCCGGTGAGCCCGGGGATGAAAGCCACGGGAATGAATACCGCGGAAAGAATGAGCGCGATTCCGATCACGGGAGCCGACACTTCCTTCATCGCCTGGACGGTCGCGTCGCGGGGACTCTTTCCGTGCTCGATATGGTGCATCACCGCCTCGACCACGACGATGGCATCGTCGACCACGATGCCGATGGCAAGGACGAGTCCGAACATCGAGAGGGTGTTCACCGAAAAGCCGAGGACGGGGAAGAAGATGAACGTCCCGATGAGGGACACGGGGACGGTGATGAGGGGAATGATCGTCGCCCGCAGGTTCTGAAGAAAGATGAAGACGACGAGGGTGACGAGGATGACCGCCTCGATGAAGGTGTGGACGATCGACTCGATCGAAGCCTCCACCGCGGGAGTGGTGTCGTATACGATCTTGTAGTCCATATCGGCGGGGAAGAGCTCCTTCGCCCGCTCCATGCTCTGGTAGATCGCTTCGGCGGCCACGAGCTGGTTCGCCCCGGGAAGAAGATAGACCGCCATGGCTCCCGCGGGCTGCCCATCGAGACGGCCGAAGGAGTTGTAGTCCTGAGATCCCAGCTCCGCCCTCCCCACGTCCCTGACGCGGATCTGAGCGCCGGTTTCGGTTTCTCTAATGATGATGTTCTCGAACTCCTCGGTGGTCACCAGCCGACCGGGGGCGCTCACCGTATAGGTGAACTCCTGGTCCGGAGGCGACGGGCGCATCCCGACGCGTCCCGCCGGCGCCTGGAGGTTCTGCTCGCGGATGGCGCCGATGACGTCCGCGGGCGTGAGGCCGAGCTTCGCCATCAGATCCGGCCGCAGCCAGATACGCATTCCGTAGTCGGTGCCCCCGAAGAGGTCGACCTGGGCGATCCCCGGCGTGCGCAGGATCTGGTCACGGAGGTTGATGCCGCAGTAATTGATGAGGAAGTTGGCATCGTAGCTCCCGTTCGGTGAATAGAGCGAGACCACCATCAGAATGCTGGGGCTCTGCTTCTTGACGGTGACTCCCTGCTGAATGACTTCCTGAGGGAGCCGGGCCTGGGCCGAGGACACGCGGTTCTGGGTCAGGACGTTCGCCATGTCCTGGTTCGTACCCACGGCGAAGTTCACATCGAGCTGCATGCGGCCGTCGCTGGTGTTCGACGACTTCATGTAGATCATGCCTTCGACCCCGTTTACCTCCTGCTCGACCGGCGTCGCCACCGACTGCTCCACGGCCACGGCGGAGGCGCCAGGGTAGGTTGCGGTGACGCGGATCGTGGGAGGCGCGAGAAAGGGGTACTGCTCGAACGAAAGGCCCCGAAGCGTATTGAGGCCGAGGAGAACGATGAGGATTGAAATCACCATGGCGACGATCGGCCGCCGGATGAAGAACTCGGCCATGGGCTAGCTCCCTTCCTCGATCGTCACCGTCTCCGGGGTGACCTGGGCGCCCGGCCGGACCTTTTGCAGTCCCTCGACGACGACTCGTTCTCCGTTGTTGAGCCCCGAATCGATGACCCAGAGGGTCCCGATACGCTCCGCCGGAGTCACCATGCGGATGTCCACGGTGTCGTCGGGTTTCACCACTGCCACGTTGTAGATTCCCTGGAGCTCCTGGACCGAACGCTGGGAAACGAGGATGGCGCCTTTCTTCACGTCCACCGCGGCGCGCACCCGGGCGTACTGGCCCGGGCGAACGATGCGCTCGGGGTTCGGGAACGAGGCCTCGAGGAGGATGGTCCCCGTCTGGGGATCGACGTTTCTGTCCACGAAGACGAGCCGTCCCGGTTGGGAATGGACCGTTCCGTCGGCCAGCACGAGCTGGAACGGAGTCTCGGCGCTCTCGGCCGCCCGTCTCTCCTCCTGCCGTCTCGCGTAGTAAAGGTAATCTCGTTCGGCGATCGTGAATCGCACGTGGATGGGGTCGATCTTGGAGATGTGGGATAAGAGCGTGCTCTGACCGCGGCCCACGAGCGTTCCCGGGTAGACCTCGGTTTTTCCGATGAGCCCATTGTCCGGGGCGACGACCTTCGTATAGCTCAGGTCGATCTCGGCGCTTTCGACGGCGGCCCGGGCTGCCTCGACCGCGGATTCCTGCGCCCGTTCGACCGCGACCGCGGTCTCGTAATCCTGCCGCGAGATGGCGTTCTTCGCCACCAGAGGCTCGTAGCGGACGACGTCCTGATGGGCACGGGCCAGCTCTGCCTCCGCTCGGGCCAGGTTTGCTTTCGACTGCGAGAGCGCGGCCTCGAAGGGCCGGGGATCGATCGTATAGAGTAGCTTTCCCTTGCTGACGAACGTCCCCTCTTCGAAGTCGACGGTCTCGAGAAACCCCTCGACGCGGGCACGAATCTCGATCTCGGTGTTGCCCCGTGTCTGCCCGATGGCTTCGACGTAAATGGGAACGTCGCGGGTCAGCACTTCCGCCACCTTCACCGCCGGAGGAGGAGGGGGAGGTGGAGCTTCTTCCTTGCAAGATGAAAGCCCCAGCGCGGAAACGGCCCCCGCGGCATAGAATCGAATCAGTTTACTCATCACCCACACTTCCTCGTTTTGAAAGGCGGCATTATATGTCCGAAAGGCTTCGAGCCGTGCTTCGGCTCCTCATCGTCCTCGCTCCTATGTCCCAACACGGTTCGCTTTTGACACCGAGAGTTCTTTCGAAACGAACGAGCGCCGATGACGCCGACCGCGTATGTCCTAACAGTTTAGTGTCAGTACTCGACGAACATTCTCTGGATCTCCTTGGCCGTGGGCGGTTTCAGCAGGATGAGCCGCAGAAGAACCCGTGACTTCTGGGGGTTCAGGGTATCCGAGGCAATGAGCCCGAGCTCGTCGTGCCTCGGCGGGGATCTGCTTTTCCCCGAGTAGATCGCGTTCGGTGCGAAACCCCGCTTGAGGGAAGCTCTGCGAGCCGACGCCGAGTGAGAACATGGCGAGCACGGCGATGCGAGCGAATCTCATGACGTACCTCCTAAACTGGAATACAGCGAGCTCAAGACCAACGCGACGAGCGTGGCCGAGATCGTGGTCACCAGGCCCGGACGCATGAAGCTGTGGTTGATGAGAAACTTGCCGATCCTGGTGGTGCCCGTGCTATCGAGCGAGACCGCCGCGAGGACGGTCCCGTAAGTGGGAAGAAAGAAATAGCCGTTGACCGCGGGATAGACGCCGAGGAGGAGTGATGCGGGAAGACCGAGCGCGGCTCCCACCGGCATCAGGGTCACGACGGTGGCGGCCTGGCTGAACAGCAGGATCGAGAGAACGAACAGGCCCAGCGCGAAGAGCCACGGCTGCTGCTGGATGAGCCCGGAAAGGCCCGAGACGATGGTCTCGCGGTTTCCCTCGAAAAAGGAGGAGCCGAGCCAGGCGATGCCGAGGATCGAGATGAAAGCGGTGAGCCCGCCCCGCATGATCGAGCCCGTGATCGTGGCCTCGGCTCCGGCGCCGAAGAACGTCATGATCACGCCCGCGGTCGCGATCATCACGATCATGATCGCTGGGGGCATCTCGAGACCACCGGGCCGAAGGGCGGGAACGAGACCGAGCAGCACGACGATGGCAATCGCCGACAGGAACGCGAGCATGGAGCCTCGCGCCTTGCCGAGCGCGGATCCGGCGAGCTCGCCGGGGCGCCCCGCCGGCTGAATCTCGCCCCGTTGAAGCCGCGCTTGATACTCGGGATCCTCGGAGAGCTCTTTCCCCCGCCAGGCGACCGAGAGGGAGCCGAGGAGCACGCCCACGAGCGTCGCCGGCACCACGGTGGCGAGAACGCGAGGAAGGCTCACCTCCATCCCGGATAGGGCGCCGAGCATGGCCACGGTCGCCGCCGAGATCGGGGACGCGACGAGACCGTGCTGGGCCGCGATCACGCTCATCGAGAGCGGCCGTTCGGGCCGGACGTCGGCGTTGCGCGAGACTTCGGAGATGACGGGAAGAAGGGCATAGATGACATGCTGGGTCCCGGACGCCGCGATCAAGACATAGGTCACGAGAGGGGCCAGGAAGGTGATGTATTGGGGCCGCTTGCGCAACAGCTTGTCCGCAATGGACACCAGATAGTCGAGACCTCCCGCGGCCTGCATCGCCGCCGCGGCGGTCACGACCGCAACGATCATGCCCAGAACCTCGGAAGGCGGCTCGCCCGCGGGGAGCCCGAGAACGAAAACGAAAACAACCAGACCGATGCCGGCAATGGTTCCGAGCGCGATGCCCCCGAGCCTCGCGCCGATAACGATGCATCCGAGCAGGATGGCGAGGTCGAGCCAGATCATGAAGTCCGACCGGGACGAGGACGTAGCTCCATAAGCTCGTGTGTCCCGGGCCCCGAAACCCCTTCGGGACGATTCGCACCCATGATCCGGAGCCTACTGAAAGCTGGGGGAGGCCGGAACTCGTAAAACTACGGGGGCGACAACGAGAATTTACCGGTATTGTGGAGGTGAGGCGCTGGACTCGAATCGATTGGTTCGTTGTCCAGAGGCGAGCTGCGCGAACCCGCTCTGCATGCAAGGACGCATCGCGGGTCGCGCCGACGCTAGCGCCTGTGACTGGGAAAACCGGAGCGCGCAGGCCTGGTTCAGGTAGACTTCTTCTTCTTTGCCTCTTTCTCGAGCTTCTTGTCGAACTCCTTGACCATTTTCTCCACCATCTTGTTGATCTTCTTCTCGAGCTTCTCGGGGTTCGCGTCCACGGTGTCGGTAGCCGTTCCTCGGAAAATGAGCTTCTTTTCCTTGGGCTCCCAAACGTCGACCACGAG